>DASXUF010000187.1 GCA_036504975.1 Candidatus Binatia bacterium
TTCCACTACTTGTGGAGGTGATACTGGAGTCGATTGCCCCCGGGACCTCGAATGTAGTGCGTTTGGAAAGCAAGCGCGAAACCCGAACAAGTTCGAAAATGAATTGCTATGTTCGCTAACTAACGTAACCCTTGGCGTTCGATGCGTAAACAATGGCGGTGGTAGCGAGACCGCATCCTTCAAATCAGCTCACCTTACCAGCGGAATAATTAGCGAGACCGATTTTATCACAAATGTTGACGCTAAGGGAAAGTGGACGGCGGCGGTAACTATTTTTGGGGCGGATTTATACGAGTTGGCGGCTACCCTTACGGATGCTAACGGTGACCCGGTTTTTACCGACGCGTTGTGTCCAAATGAGCAAAACTGGACAATTAACTTTAGTACCGCTACGATTCTTCAGGCGGACGTGACTGAACAAACATTCCTCGACGGCGTTCCGCAGAACACGCTCAACTTGGGGACTTGTGTCCTCACCGATTTTATTTCGGGCACTTATTCTTGTCAGTAAACCCGCTTGTGGGGGGAAAGGTATTGAGACTTTTCCCCCCACCCCTCTTCTTGCCGTTTCTCGGGCAACGGGAATTTCCCCGTCGCCCGGAAGGCGCGCAAACGTGATGCGATGAGCTGACCGACCAAGGTCGGCCACCAAAGCTTCAGGAACGAAGGGTGAAACGGTCAACAGAAATTCCGTACCAGGGCTTTGTGTCTCGGATCGGAAAAGGCGTCGATGACAGGAAAAGAGGGGGGGATTAGTCATGAAAACAATTACCGGAAGAATACTCGGGCCGATTCTAGCGGTTTGGATGTTGTTGATTGCTGGAGCACCCGCGTGGGCGGCGCCGTCCATTTCGTTGAATAACTTATCGATCTCGCAGTCCAGCCCGTTCAACAGCATCCGGGCGGTCTGCTCGCCGGAGACCGACATAACGGTGTCCGTCGATATCGTACCGACCTACGACGCGGCCGGCACCTGCCTGAACCTTGGCGGCGGTACCAAAAGAACGGCTACCGGAGGTGGGGCGCTCTCTGCGCTGACCGCGAGTGATGGCACCAACTCGTGCACGCTAATACTTGCAAGCGGCGACACTTACACGTGCAGCCTTCCGGTAAGCCCGGAGGGAGGGCCTTACACGGTCACTGTGAATGCGACCGCAACGGACGGGAATACCGCTACCTCTTGCACTGGAGCGTCGCAATCTCCCGCGAAGACGTCCAATACGTCGACCAAATACGTCACCGACAAGGAAGCGCCGACCGCGAGGGTGGCGTCGTACAGCCCCAACCCCGGTCCAAATCCAATTCCGCAGATCACCGCTGGCAGTTCAATCGCGTTAAACGTCAAACTCAAGGACGGTTCGTCGGGGACTCCGTACTCATTTGACCTGGAAGCCTATAACGCCACCGACACCATCGGCCCGGCCACGTTGAGCGGTTTTTCTTTCGGAGGGCCGAATGGACCGAACGACGACGGAAAAGATCCGAACGAGAACTCCAGGGACCTCGCCCTGCAAACCGCTTGCACGACCCCGCCGGGAATCTATACCATGAAATTGGAGACCAACACGGAGGATCTCTGCGGCAATCCCTTTGCAACAATCGTGATGGACCCCGCGGGAACTAGTGGCCCTGGCGGCAACAATAATCCGTCGGGCACTTTCGAAGTTCTTTCACCGGTTGAGCTAAGTACCGTTACACATATCATTGGACCGCTGCCGCCAAATGGAGATTACGGTTTCGAGCAGTGCTTTACCACCAAAGGCAACCCCAAGAAAATCATCGTCAATCCCGGCAGCGCTCACATCGCAGCCGTGGTCAACGCAACGGTGCCCGACACTTGTGAGACGGCCGTCATCACCAATCCGACCGTCAAGCTGATCCTTCCTACTGACTTCAGTTTTTATTTGACGGGAGGCTCGCCGGCCGCGCATGTTTTCGTCGGCGAAGCTGCTGCCTTCGACTTCCACGATCCGGAAGCTGATGGGCTCGTTGAGGTAACCGATGCGGCGCTGATCAGCGGGCAGTTCACGCAAACGATCACCGTCGATCTGTCGAACGTCGATGTCGGTTTTGGACCGGGGCAGATTCCGACGAGCGATACGATCTACGTTCGCGCACACACCCGCTATACCGGCTCTGATCCAACACCCCACGGACAGTTTGTATTTCTTACCGAGGCCGGCGTCGGCGGCGTCATGACCGCTTCAGATACGGAAAACCTTCATGCGAACCCTGGTGGCGGTTGCTCTCCTGATGGCCTGCTGTTATAGCCAGCAGGTGTAGATTAGTTACGCTCTTTGAACGGCAGGGCGGATTATCCGCTCTGCCGTTCTTGCTTACGGACTCGAATCCGATATGTAGGCGTCGGTGCCTAAAAGACAATAGACGAGTAAGAGAGGGTTACCTCCCATGAAGGTTCTACGGACCGTACTGTTCCTAGCAGGAGTCGGGTTCCCCTTCACGGCCCATGCGCTCGACGAACCGCTTGCCGTAATCGACGGCGTGGCGATCAGCTCAGAAGAGGTCGAAAAAGGGCTCGCGGGACAATTGAGCAAGCTCGAAGAGCAAATCTACAATCTGAAGCGCCAGAAACTCGACGCGCTGATCAATGAGAAGCTTTTGGAAAAGGAAGCGGCGAAACGCAAGCTTACGGTGCCGGCGCTGCTTGATGCAGAGGTGACTTCAAAAGTCGGCCTGGTCACCGAGCAGGAGATCGAAAACTTTTATCAGGAGAATAAAGCGCAGGTCAAAGGAGAGCAGGCAGAGGTCCGAGAGAAGATCCGAACTTACCTGCAAAACCAAAAGCTCACGGCCAAGCGCGAAGAATTTCTCAGGTCGCTGCGCGGGCAAGCGAAGGTGGTGGTAAATCTCAAGGCGCCGCCGGTCCAGCGCCTCGAAATTTCCGCCCAAGGAGCGCCTTTCAAGGGTGGCGAAAAGGCGCCGGTGACTATCGTCGAGTTCACAGATTTTCATTGCCCGTTTTGCAAACGGGCCCTCGCCACCCTTGCCGAGATCGAGTCCAAGTATAGTGATAAGGTAAAAATAGTCTTTCGCGATTTTCCGATCGATCAACTCCATCCGCGGGCGCGAAGCGGTCATGAGGCGGCCCGCTGTGCCGACGAACAGGGCAAGTTCTGGGCCTATCACGACAAGCTCTTTGACAACGCGCCCAAGACCAGCCTGGAAGATCTCAAGGGCTACGCCAAGCAAGTCGAGATGGATGTGCCGGCGTTTGAAAAATGCGTCGCCAGCGGCAAGTACAAAGCTGCCGTGCAGAACGATATCGACGAAGGAGCCCGCCTCGGCGTGACCGGCACGCCCGCTTTTTTCATCAATGGCCGCTTGGTCTCCGGGGCGCAGCCGTTTGAGAGCTTCGCCCGCGTCATCGACGACGAGCTGGCGCGCGGGCCGGCCCGATGACTGCCATCGGCCATCGATTCTCAACGAGCCAAGCGGCTACTGTCTGGAAACGGTAGCGTGGGATTTATCGGCTGAGCGTGACTCCGATCCGCGCACAATGCTTTCTTACCGGGCACCGGCTGCAGAGCGGCGAGATGGGGCGGCAGAGGTGTTGGCCGAAGGTGACGAGCAGGTCGTTGTATTCGAGCCAGTATTGCTTCGGCAGCTTGGCCCTCAAGGCGAATTCCGTCTCTTTGGGATTTTTTGTTCGGACGTAACCCCAGCGATTGGAGATGCGGTGCACGTGGGTGTCGACGCAGATGCCGGGCTTGCGATAGCCGAGCGTGACGACCAGGTTGGCGGTCTTGCGCCCGACCCCTTTTAGCTTCAGCAGCTCGTCGATCTCATCCGGCACTCTGCCGGAATATTCTTTGATCAGCGTGCGGCAGATATCGCGAATGACCTTGGCCTTGGTGTGATAAAATCCCACGGGAAAAATCGCTTTTTCGATTTTCTGAACCGACAGGCGGGACATCGTCTCCGGCGTGTCCGCCAAGGCGAAGAGCCGCCGGCTCGCCTGCGCAGTGGTGGTGTCCTGCGTGCGCAGGCTCAAAATGCAGGAGATCAAGACCTGGAACGGGCTTTCAGAATTTTCCGCTACCAGCGTGACGATCGGGGTTTGCCACTTCGGCACTTCTCGCCTGAGGATGCGGATCGCGCTGTGAATTTCCCGGTCGTTCATCGGATTTTAGGTCAATGTTTTTTACTCACCGCAGAGACGCAAGAGATCGCATGGTTCGACCCTTCGGCTTCGCTCAGGGCAGGCTCCCTCGACCGCGCCTTTAGTCCCGAGCTTGTCGAGGGATCACCACGAGCGGAATTCCTTCATAGCCGCGCATCCTGAGCTTAGTCGAAGGGCGCGTTCTCCGTGCGTCTCTGGTGAATGGATTTCAGTTTAGATTGACGGGAACATAGCAAATTTCAGCGGAAGGGAACAGAAGGAGAGTTATACAGCTTGTGCTAAGCCGAGCGACTCCACCTGACCGGCCTCTACGACAGGAAGCTCGACCGTGAACGTCGAGCCCACGCCGATCGTACTGGTGACGTAAAGAGCGCCGCCGTGGCCCTCGACGAAAGCCTTCACCAGCGCCAATCCCAACCCTGTTCCCTTGGCGTGCGCCTTGGAGGCGTTGGCGGCCTGGTAAAATTTGGTGAACAGCTTCGGCAGCTCCTCCGTATCGATGCCGATGCCGGAGTCTTTCACGGCCACGTAAATCTTCCGGTCGAAACAGAAGACGGCCACTGCGACCGATCCGCCCTGCTCGGTGTATTTGATCGCGTTGCTCAAGAGATTGCCGAAGACCTGCGAAAGTTTCTCGCCGTCGGCGAACGTCTGTGGGGCCGGCTCGGACATGAGTTTTATTGCGATATCCTTGCGGGAGGCGAGGGCGCGGGCGTCCTCGATCGCTCGGGCGACGAGCGCGACCAGATCAGTCGGCGCGCGTCGGTATTCCATCATTCCGGCCTCGACCTTGGCCAGATCTAAAAATTGATCGGTGAAGCTCATGAGCTTCTCGGCGTTCCCTCCGATCAGGTCAAGCATCTCGAGCTGCTTGCCGTTGATGCCTCCCACTTCCTGCTCGGCCAGAAGATTGCGGGCAAAGAAGATGATCTGCAGAGGGTTGCGCAGCTCGTGGACGATCTGGTGCATCAAGTCGGCCTTCGCTTCGTTGACTCTTTTCAGCTTCGCGCTCATGTCGTTGATAGACTCGGCGAGCAGCGCGGTTTCGTCGTGCGAGTGGACGCGGATCGGGTCGAAATGGCCCTGCCCGATCTGCAGGGTCGCCCGGACCAGAGTGCCGATGGGGCGCGTAATCGTGCGCGCGATCATCCACGCGGCCGCCGACGCCGCCAGGATCGTCAGCAGAGTCAGCGCTGCCGCAACCAGCTGGGCGCGCTGTGTGGATTGCACGAACGTCGCCATTGAACTATCGATCGAGATTTGACTGTTCCGGATGAGACCCGCCAACCAGCGGTCGATGGAGTCGACCCGTTCGCTGCGCGCGGCGTTCTCGATGATGCCCGCCGAACCGGCGCCGGCCGTCGCCGGCTTCCCCGGTTCCGGGATAGATCGGGAGAGCCAATGATGTTTCTCGGCCACTTGATGCAGCGCGTTTCCACGCTCCGCTTCGGTTCGTATCAGGGTGCCCAGCAATTGCTGGAATTCCCGGCTCGCCTCCTGGAAGAGATCGTAGTAGACCGGGTCGCGGGTAATGACGTATTTTCGCGCGTGGCTTTCCTCGTCGTCCAACAGAGCGCGCATGCGCTTGGCGATATCGACCGTTTTCACCTCCATGTTGAGGGTTGATTGAGCCTCGTTCGAAAGAGCCTGGACCTCAAAGAGCATGTAGAGGTGGCCCGCGATCATGATGCAGATCACGGCCGCAAAGCCGATGACCATCTTGCCGTGGATTGTCAGTTTTACACGCCGCGCCATAGAAGGCAGGTTCGGGTGATCACCTGAAAATAGAGTGATACATTGATATTTTTAAAGCAAGCGATGTGCCACCAGAAATTACCGTAAAAAGATAAGAAATAATGCTCGCCTTTACAAAATAGTTCGTATGGAAAAAATCCGGGTGACCAAAAAAAGCTAGAAGATAATCCACACCGGTGACAAATATTGTTGCCGTCGAGCGATCGATATGGATTTTTCGAGCCGTGTTTTATAAAGTTGAGGAGAGGCTTTCTGATCCGTAAGAACCTTATGTCGGTAAATAAAATCATCGCGGCGCTTAACTCGCGCGCGCCGCAAACGCTTGGGGTCGCCGGGTTCAAGCTCGCCGCGGTTCTTGTTCCGATTCAGCAAAAACCGGACGGCGATCATCTGGTGCTGACGCAGAGAGCGGAGCTGCTCAACTCCCATGGAGGACAGATAGCGTTTCCCGGAGGTAGGATCGATCCGTGCGATTCGGGTCCCTTGGCGGCGGCGCTGCGCGAGAGCGAGGAAGAGATCGGACTGAAACCTGTCGATGTGCGCGTGTTGGGAGAGCTGGACCAGGTTACCGCGGCTTCGGATTACCTGATTACTCCTTTCGTGGGCGTCGTTCCCCACCCTTATGACTTCCGCTTGAACGAGGCCGAAGCCAGAGCGGTCTTTTCGGTTCCGATCTCCGCTCTTTTGCAAACCGGCTGCTTTAAGGTTGAGCCGCGCTTGTCCCCGCCGGACCGGCCCTATCCGATTTACCACTTTTACTGCCAGGGATGGGACATCTGGGGAGCGACTGCACGGATTATCCTACAGCTACTGGAACTTGCCTACGGATTCAAAGAAGGCGATAGGCTGTAGGCGGTAGGGAATAGCGGTTGCCGTTGAATGCTGGTGAAGCCAGCCGGTCGGCGATATCACTAACGTATTGCGGGTCGGAAAGTGGGTGCGGCTTACGTATCAAGGATGGACAATGGGACAAACAGTTCATAACCCATATTCTTTCCACCGACGCTTGAGCGTCTCCGCCATCTTCGGCGAGATCGACGTCCCCAGCGGCGGGTAGCGCACGCCGCCGTACTGCTCCTGCGGTTCCAGCTCCCAGTTGATCGTGGCGTCGATCAGGACGCGCGTCCATTTGCCGTGGCCGTATTTCACCGCGTCGCGTTCTTCGATCGGCACGCTCGGATCGAGCATCGACCCCGATGTGCCGGGAAAAAACGAGATGTCCCCCATACCCGCGTTCACGCGGAAGGCCAGCGCCCACTCGATCGCCTCCCAATCGAAGATGTCGATGTCCTCGTCGACGACGATCAAATGCTTCGCGGTGTAGTTGGAAATGTGCGAGCCCCAGAGCGCGCTCGCTACCTGCTGCGCGTGGCCGCGGTGGGTTTTGCGGATCTGGACGCGCATCACCTCCGGCCATTTGCCTCTCCAGACGCCCGTCACGTTGGCCACGCCGGCCTGATCCAGATAGTGCCAAGCGATCGCCGAGTAAGCGGCCGGCGTCCAGGTCGTTCCCTCGTTGGTCCGGCCGGGGCTCGATCCGGTGAGGCAGCCGGTGAAGATCGGGTCGTCGCGGTGGGTGATGCACTCGACGCGAATCGTGTGCTTCGGCGATTTTTTTCCGCCGTAATAGCCGGGATACTCGCTGAACGGTCCTTCCGGCTCGAAACTTTTCGGATCGGGGGAGACGCGCCCCTCAATTACAATTTCTGCATTGGCTGGCACGAATAATTGGCTGGTCTCGCATTTGACCAGCTCAACGGGCGCGCCGCTCAAAGAGCCGGCCATTTCATACTCCGTATGGCTCACCGGCGTCGAGGCGGCGATGAAAAGCGTCGGCTCCTGGCCCAACGCCACGGCGACCGGCATCTCTTCGCCGCGCTTTTTATACTTCGTGAAATGCTCGCCCCATCCCTGAGTCGTCGCGAGCAGCGCGCTGATGGTTTTTTTCGTCGCGATCATGCCGCGATACGTGCCGGCGTTGTGCCGGCCGGTGTCCGGATCCATCGTGACCACGCTCGCCGAGGTCATGATGTAGCGGCCGCCGTCGAGCGGATTCCACTTCGGCACCGGAAACTGGTAGAGATCGATCGCGTCGCCTGTGACGATATTTTCTTTCACCGGCCCGGTCGCGACTTTGACTGGCGTTACCGGACGGGAAAATCTTTCTTTTAAGATCGGAACGATCTCCCGGTAACTGGTTTCTTCGGCGACGCCGATCAAGCGGCAGAGCCGCTCTCGCGTGCCGGTTCCGTTGGTAAAGAGCCGCCGGCAAAGCGTGCTCCGATGGTCCTTGATGTTCTCGAAAAAGAGTGCGGGACCGTATCGGCTGGAGACCTCTCGCGTGATCGCGCCGATCTCTTCGTCCCAATCGACTTGGGCCTTGACGCGCGCAAGCTCGCCCCTTTCTTCAAGGCTCCCGATCCAGGCGCGTAAATCCATGTAGCCCATCCGTTATTCTTAGGTCCTTGTAGGGGCAGGCCTCCGTGCCTGCCCGATTATCGGGCGACCACAGGGGATCGCCCCTACAAATATTTTCACTCCAGAAGCTTCTTCGCGATCTCGGCGCCCGGCTCGCGCACCTTGTAGATCCTATCCTCCGATTGGTTTTCCATCCGGTAATACTGCTCCAGCGTCAGGCCGTCTTTCGCGGCAAGGATGCCGAACTCTTTCATCCATTTCGTCTCGACGTCGAGCCGGCGCGTCGCCTCGCCCATCGCCCGGGTAAAAATCTCCTGCCCTTCTTTGCTGAGAAGCCAGTTGGCGAAAACCTTGGTCGCGTTGGGGTGAGGGCCGTTTTTGAGAACCACCAGGCTGCCGTATCCCGCGGTCGCGTAGAGGCCCTCCTTGGGAATGGGCAAGGTCCTGATGGGGAGGCCGGCCTTGATGAACGGAGCGAACTCCGTGTAGCCGATGCCGAGCGTGTGGCTCGTGCGCCCCTTCACCAGGCTTTCGGCCAAGAGTCTCAAGTCGCGGCCGAGGAATAATTTCTGCGCGGCGAGTTTTTTTAAGTACTCTTCGCCTTTGACCTGGAGCAAGAACGACCAGATCGACGCGCCGGAGCCTGGAATGCGCGGGTCGCTGAAGCCGATTTTCCCTTGCCACTTCGGGTCGAGGTAGTCGTCGAAGGAGCGGATCTCCTCGGCTTTGACGAGGTCCGAGTTATAGCTCAAGGTCTGGCTCTGATAGGCGGCAAACGAATAGATCCAGCGCTTGGCGTTGTCGATCCAGATGTGCCCGCCCCACCACTGCTTCGGGTCTTTGACTTCCGGCAGGATGAAATAAGGTTCGATCGGCTCGAGGATATTTTCCGGCAAAAGCCCGCGCACCGTGGACTCGGTGCCGCCGAAGTGGAGATCGAAGTAACGAATGCCCGCCCTGGCCTCGCTGACGATCCGTGTAATGACTGCGGCCCCTCTGCCGGGGACGCTTTCCAGCGTGATGCCGTAGCGCTTGGTAAAGGCTTCTTCCAATCCTTTTCTCAGCTCGGCGCTCGGCGGTATCGAGGCAACGACCCGCCCCTCTTTCTTGGCCGCCTCAAGAACTTTTTCCCACTCGGCACCGGGCTTGTTTATCTGCGCCGACGCGGTCGCGACGAGGAGAAAAAGACCTGCGACGATGGAAACACAAAACGGGTTTGCTCTCATGCTCGCTCCTTCCGGTCGAGTCACTTTTTTATCGCGTGGCCGTATTTCGCCAAAACCTTTTCCTTGAGCTCTTTGCTCGCGCCGGAGACCGGCGGAAAATCTTTCATCCACTCGAACGGGCGGCAGGCGTCGATGATGGCGCGCGAGCTGAAGCCCTTCTCCGCGCGCGGGATGATCGGGTCGAGCGGTCCGCTCCAGCAGCGGCGCACGATGTCGATCGATTTTTCCGGATCGACGCGCGTGCAGATCGCCCAGAGAACGTCGTTGATGTCGGAGACGTCGATGTCGTCGTCGACGACGACGGTATAGCGGCTCAAGTACGCGCCGGTCTGGCACTGGCCGGCGATGATCGCCGCCTGCTTGGCGTGGCCGGGATAGCGCTGCTTGATCGCAATCGCCGTGAAAAAGCGGTTCTGGTGGCAGGCGACGCCGCGCACGTCCGGCACGCCCGCCTTGTCGAGAGAATCCCAGATGAACGCCGCGCGGAGCAGCGCGGGGCAACTGTCGGCGCCGGCCTGCGGGCGAAACGGCGGCGCGCCGGTGATAATCGGATTATCGCGGTGCATGAAAGACTTGATTTTCAACACCGGCTCTTTTCGCTCGCCGCTGGCGTAGTAGCCGGTCCACTCGCCGAACGGGCCTTCTTCTTTCAGCTCGTCGGGCAAGACTTCGCCTTCGATCGCGATCTCCGCCGCCGCCGGAATCGGCAGGCCGGTGAACTCGCCGCGGATCACGTCGATTGGCGCGCCTTTGACGCCGCCGGCGTAATCCAGCTCCTGCGACCCCCAGGGGAGGGCGCGCGCCGCGAGGAGGAAAAGCAACGGGTCCTCGCCGAAGGCGATTGCGACTTTGAGCGGCTTGCCGCGGTCGAAATTTTTTTGCCGGTGAATTCGCGCGTGCTTTCCCGGCGAGATGTAAAGCGCGAGCCGGTCGCGGTCGTGGACCATGACGCGGTAGACGCCCATGTTGATCCAGCCTTCGTCCGGATCCTGCGTGATCACGACGTGTGCCGTGCCGATGTAGCGCCCGCCGTCGCGGTCGTGCCAGCGCGGCACCGGGAGCTTCAAGACGTCGATCTTGTTTCCGGTGAAGACGTTTTCCATCACCGGACCGCGATCGACGGTGCGCGGCGGAATCAGAGTCGGATTATTCAAGCGTTCCTTCCACGCGGCGATGAAGCCGTCGCGGGTGATGTCGGTCGGCAGGTTGGTCGTCAGCGCCGCGCGCTTGAGCGACTCGATCATGCCGACGAGAACGCGGTAGCCGGCGGGATAGTCTTTGATGCGGTCGAAGAGCAGCGCGGAGCAGGATGTCCCGCGGCCCGCGACTTCCGTCAGCG
This sequence comes from Candidatus Binatia bacterium, assembly GCA_036504975.1. Taxonomy (NCBI): domain Bacteria; phylum Candidatus Binatota; class Binatia (SeqCode); species Binatia bacterium. The sequence continues at coordinate 10,880 of DASXUF010000187.1, forward strand.
CGCCGATCTCCAAGTCCCAGTCGACGCCGTCCAGGCGCGTGAGCTCGCCCATCTTGTCGACTTCCGCGATCCACTCGCGCAAATCCGTGTAGCTCATGTTCTCTCCTTGTCTACTTCCGTTCCAGAAACTAACCGTTTTAACTTTTTCGAGTCTCCTATTGCCTTCTACGAACCGCGGTAGGCGAGCGGCGGCATCTCCATCGCGACACCGGTCTTTTTCAGCGCCGTTTCATAATCGCGTCGGATCTCGGGATCTTCGTCTTCGTATTCGAGCAGCGTCCCGCCTTCACGCGTGTTGGTGCGCACGCCCTCGCGGTTGAGCGCCTTGCCGATGCCGAGAAGGTATTTCCCGGATTGCCCGCTATAGCGGAACGCGAGCTGCCGCGCCTTTTCGCTTCCCGTGTTGAAGTGCTGGTGGAACCAACCCGTCGGCGGGCTCACGACGCTGCCTTCGCGCCAATCGACTTTGACGACCTGATTTTTGCGTTTTGCCAGATAGGGCCGCTCGCCCGCTTCCTGCGGCCACATGAGCGTGTAACCCTCCGAACGCAGGATCAACAGGACCGCCCCGCCCTGGTGGAAGTGCGCCTTGTGGTAGCGGCCGACGGGCCATTCGGCGATGTGGCCCACCAGCGTGCTCCCGCCCATGTCGAAAGAGGTGATGCGCACGCCGGCGCCCTTTGCTTCCGACGGATCGACGAGCGCGCTGCGCGCGTCGGCGATGAAGTTGGTTTCCCAGGAGACGAAGCCGCCGCGCTCTTCCCGCTTGTCGGTGGTGAAGAAATAATCCGCCCGGCCGTCGAATCTCTGATCGAATATGTAATCGCAGCCGAAGATAAAATTCGTATCGTGCAGCAGGTCCATCATCATCGGCGCGCTGGTGGCGGAGAGAAAAAGCGCGGGCCGGGCGCTGCCGTTGTAGAGCCTGTGCCAGCAATTGAGCGGAACCGCGAACAGGCTCCCCTGCTGCCATTCGAAGTGGAGCTTCGTTTTTCCATTGTCGCTCCATACTTCCGTCGAGCCGTTGCCCTGAAGGACGTAGATCAGCTCTTCGTAGAGATGTTTTTCCGGATTGAGCGCTCCCGCCGGCGGGATCTCGCCCACGTACATCCCGGTGAAACCTTCCATGCCTCTCAACTGGATGAACCCGCCTTTGCCGCCCGTGCGCGCCCACGGTTTCCTCGGCAGCTCGCCCACGTCTTCCACCCCATGGGCTTCGACGATAGGAATGCCTTCTTGTTTCATCCAGGCTTCGTAGCTTGTCTCGCGATTCATAATTTTTTCTCTCACTTCGTTGGTTTTTCGTCGCCGAGGTATTCTCCGCGAGCCACCGCTTCGGCCTGCGCATCGTCTTCAGCGGTCCACATGCCGAGCGGGTAACCGTACCAGGGAGTTTTTAGTTTGAGCTCCGGCAACCCTTCCTGTTTCCAGATCTCCAACGCTCGTTCCATAAAGCGCCGCTTGGGCAGACCGACGGGAGGGTAGGGCCCTTTACGGGTCGCATCGATCAGCATTCCGGAGCACCCTGCGGGGGGCGGGAAGCCGCGGTCCTCCGGTTTTGTCATCAAAGAATGAGCCGAAGGATCGAGCAGCGGCACCCGGCCGGTAGTGATCTGGACGTCCCGATGAGGCTGCATCGCGAAGCTCATCGCCCACATGACCATGTCGGGATCTTTGGGGTCGATGTCCTCATCGACGGCGATGATGACCTTATTGGTCGTGCCCATGCTGGCCGCGGCGTGGAGCGCCTGCTGGGGCTTGCTCGGGTGAGTCTTGCGCATGCGAATCACCCACCAGTTCCAGCCGCCGCCCATCTCGGGACAGCTCACCTCCAACACCTCGGGGATGCCGCAACTGTATTTGAGATAGCTATCCAGCATCATCTCGCGGCAGGTGCGCGAGATGCCGTTCGACTCGCTGGGCGGCAGTCCGACCAAGATCGCCGGAAAAATCGCGCCGCGTCTGCAAGTGATCGCCTTGACTTTGACCACCTGCTTGCTCGCGTGCTCGGCCATCAAATAGCCGGGATAGTCGCTGAAAGCCTTCTCCCGAGCGGTCGTTTCCGTCGAGAGCTCGCCTTCGATTACGATTTCTGCCTCCGCGGGCACCTCCAAAGGAATCGTCTTACAGCGCACCAGCTCGACGGGGCGGTTTCGGATTGCGCCGGCGACCGAGAGCTCGTCGATGCCATAGGGGATATTCGCCGCGGCGACGTAGGCGATGTCGGGCAGAGTGCCCAAGCACACGGCGACCGGCAAAGCTTCCCTCCGCCGGCGCGCGACCGGAAAATGATAAAGCATGGCGTCGTGGATGCGCGCGATTCCCGCCAGAAAGCGGTCCGGACCGTAAAAATGGCCGCTGTACATACCGACGTTGCGCATGCCGGTCTCCGCGTCTTTGGTGATGAACGGCGCGGTCACGCGGATGGCGCCGCTGAAGCCCGGCTCCTCTACCGGCGCGGGCAGCATGGTCAAGCCGATCTTTTCTATTTCTTCGCCGGTGTGTACTTCCTCCTGAATTGGGCCGCGCTCCACCACCACGGGCGCGATCGGGTGCGTCACCGCGTGGTTCCACTTCTCATAGATCTCTTGAGGATCTTCGCAACCCATGCCCAGCCCGATGATGCTGCGCGATGAGCCGTACATGCCGCTCACGACCTTCATATCGTAGCGATGGTCCTTGGAGTCCGTGACATTCTCGAAGAGAAATGCCTGGCGGGATTCGTCGGCAAGGCCACGGTACTGAAGGCGCATAAGCGGCATCAGCTCGGTATCTTTGTTGACCGGCTGCGACCAGCGGCGGAGCTTACCGCGCTTTTCAAGTTCCGCGAGGAAAGCGCGCAGATCAGAAAAGTAGGTCGGCATAAAAGATCTTAGTCCAGTAGCTTGGTGGCGAACTTCACGGCCGGCTCGCGGACTTTCTCCAGCTTGTCCTCGGACTGGTTTTCCGCCTGTAGATAATCCTTGACCGTGAGTTGGTCCTTCGCCGCTATGACGCCGTGCTCTTTGAGCCACTTGGTGTCGACATCGATCCGCCGCGTCGCCTGACCCAGGGCCTTGGTCGTCAGCTCCTGACCTTCTTTGCCGAGCAGCCAGTTGACGAATACTTTGGCCGCGTACGGGTGCGGCGGATTTTTGATGATGGTTAAATTGCCGCTGCCGCCGGTGCCGTAGGTTCCTTCTTTCAGAGGGGGAACGGGTTTGACCGGCAGTCCGGCTTGGACGAAGGGCAACAGCGAATAGTAGGTAAGGCCGAGCACGATAGCGAGTTTTCCTTTGGCGAGACTTTCTCCCAGCACTCGCTGGTCGCGTCCGATGACAAGGTTCTGAGCCGCCAATTTCTTGAGATAGTCTTCGCCTTTTACCTGCCAGATGTAAGCCCAGTTGGAGTCGCCGGCGCCCGGCGTGCGCGGGTCGAGCGTGCCGATCTTGCCGCGCCACTTCGGATTGAGCATGTCGTCGTACGAGCGGATTTCTTCCGTCTTCACCAGCTCCTCGTTGCGCCACATGCTTTCGGTCAGGTAGGCCTGAAACGAGTAAATATAGCGCTGCGCCCGGTCCACCCACATGTGGCCGCCCCACCAGTTCTTCGGATCTTTAACCTCCGGCAAAATGAAATAGGGCTCGATCGGCTCCAAAATCCCGACGTCCAACAGCCCGCTCACGGCAGAGTTGGAGCCGCCGATGTGGATATCGAAATGGCGCACCCCGGCTTTGTGCTCGCTGGCAATTCTGGAAACGATCGCGGTGCCGCGGCTGGGGACGAGCTCGAGATCGATGGCCGAGTAGCGCTTTTTGAACGCCTCTTCGGTGAGCTTTCTCAGCTCCGCGCTCGCCGGAATCGAGACGACGACTTTGCCTTCTTTCTTCGCCAGGTCGAGCGTCTTTTCCCACTCGGCTTTCGGGTTCGCGCCTTGCGCGGAGGCCGATCCCTGAAACACGAGTAGCAGCGATGCGGCCATCAATATTCCGCGGCATGTTCTCATCGGATCCTCCGTACGACTCCAGTATGGTTGATGATTCGAAGTTTTATATATCAACGATCTTGCTGTCAACACTTCCACGGCGAAAATCGAGATAGGTTTCACTCTCCGACAATCATATGTTAGCTTTTGATCTTGCCGCGCGTCATGAACCTGTCGGAGACACCATTGATCAGCGCAACACGAGACCGAAACCGGGGGAGCAGTGTCTGGCTGCCGTTTGTGACCGCCGCCTCAAGCGGAGTCTTACTGGCGGCGGCGTTTCTGCATCCGGGCTTTTTCCCGCTGACTTGGATTTCCCTGGTTCCGCTGTTGTGGTTGACGCAAAGAGTCGGAAGCCCGCGCCGCGCGTTTCTCCTCGCGTGGCTCGCCGGCGCGCTGGCGCACCTGCTGGGCTTTTACTGGATCGAATACACGGCGAGGGTCTTCGGCGGCTTCCCTCACGGTCTCAGCGAAATTATTCTCCTGGGTTTTTCCATTCTTGCCGGCCTCCCGATCGCGCTCTTCGGTCTTCTGACGCGAGTATCCGGGTCGGGTCCGCTGCGGCTCTTTCCCGCACTGCTCTGGGTGGCCATCGAGTTTTTATGGCCGCAACTTTTCCCCTGGCACCTGGCGAACAGCCAATCGAGCTTTCTCACCCTTATCCAGTCGGCGGACGTGGTCGGCCTTTACGGCGTGAGCTTTCTGCTCGTTTGGTTCAACTCGGTGGCTTACGCGGCGTTCTTTTCGCCCGCGCGTAGTTTCCGAAGCTCGATGGCCGGCGCCGCCGTTCTCCTCGTCGTGTTGACTGGAGATTTCGTCTACGGCCGTCTCCGATTGAACGACGTAGCATCGTCCATGCGCGCGGCCCGCACGCTCGATATCGCGGCGATTCAGGGAAGCATCGATATCGGTTACAAGTGGAACGTTGCCTACCTCGAAAGCAATCTTAAAACTTATTTGGATCTTACCCGGAAGACGCCGAACGCGATGCTTTACTTATGGCCGGAAAGCACGATCGAGACGTGGGTGCCGGACGATATGGAACGGCTTCCGCCGGAAATGGTACCATCGCTGCCGGCAGGCAGCTCGCTGATCTTCGGCGCGATAAGTTTCAGCGGCGTTCCGAACACGCCCGGCATGAAGGCGTTCAACAGCGCTTTTGTTATAGACTCGGAAGGCAGGGTCCACGGGGGCTATCACAAACAGGTGCTGCTCGCCTTCGGCGAATACATTCCGTTCGCGCCGATTCTCTCGAAGGTTCCCGGCATGCCGCCGATCGGAGAAGGATTTTCGCGCGGTCTCGGGCCGGTGACGCTCGAGCTATCCGGCGGCATCAAAGTCGCGCCGCTCATTTGCTACGAGGACATCATGCCCGAGCTGGCGCGGAGATTTGTGCGCGAGAAGGGCGCCAACCTGCTGGTGAATCTTACCAACGACGCCTGGTTCGGCGACACCGTCGCGCCGTGGGCGCACGCGCGCCTCGCCGAGTGGCGCGCGATCGAGACTCGCCGCAACCTCGTCCGCGTCACCAACACCGGCGTCACGACGGTCATCAATCCCAAAGGCGAGATGCTCGATTCATTGCCGCTCTTTACGCCCGCGGTGCTGACCGCCAAGGTCGAGATTATGGAAGGCGAGACTCTTTACGTGCGCTACGGTGATTGGTTCGCGTGGTTGATGGTGGCGGGAGCTATTTTTATCGTGCTGAGAGCCTGGAAACTGGGCCGGCCGGCGCGTTAGTTCATTCTATATTTCCCGATTTTTTCTTCTCCGATGCATTTGTGCAAATAAAGCATAGAAGGAAGCGACCGTGCGTTCTTCGATCTGAGGGTGACCTTGTTCACCCTGATAAACAATGGTTACGGTTTTGTCGCTTTTCTGGACTTGCAGTAAGCGTGCCCCTTTCCCGTCGAGATACGCTCCCACGGTGCGGAGAAAAGTCGAGAGCTTGTGAAAGTCTGGGACCTTATCGGGCGCCCTGCGCCTTGCCCTCCCTTGGTATTCCAGCTTCGCGATGTCGATCACCGTATAGCGTTTTTGAAAGGGGCCCTGGCGCCTGAGACGCCGTCCTTGCCATTTCGCCAGCAAAGCCTGGAGCGCGGCGACCTTGGCCGCGTCTCCGCTCACAATATAGTTCTCACCCGAGGGTTTGACGTCGACGACTTTGAATTCCTGGCTTTCGAGGGCCTGGCCGATAGCCCGAAGCGTACGCTCATATGCCGTGCGTTGATTCATCGGCGTTGTCAGCCGCGGGAAACGGCCAGATCGTGCGGCCTCTTGCCGAGTCTCCGCCCTCCGGCGGGCGTGACGACGACGGTGTCGCCCCAGGTGCAGATGGACTTGCCGTCGGCGGTGATCGCGGAAGGCTTGCAGATGAAAACCATATTCTCGCGCAGCGCGACGCCGAGCTGCTTCGGGCTCCGCGCGTGCGAGGTGATGATCGGGCCGTCGTCGCCGGCGCCGCGCCCGTGCATCGTCAGCTCGGCGTTCGCGTTGGCCGCTGGCCCGGACTTCGGCGCGGCATCGACCCCCGCTTTTCGCGTCAGCTCGGCCAGCTCTCCAACCGTGACGCCCGGCTTCAAGCTTTCGCGGACGCGATTGAAGACCTCGCGCTGAATCTTGATCAGCTCCACGTGCACCGGGTCCGCTGCTTCCACGAAGACCGGCTGCACGCCCTGCGAGCGGTAGCCGACCCAGGAGGCTTCGATCTCGTTGATGATGAGATCGCCCGCTTCCAGTAGACGCATGCTCGGCCGCGTGAGCGTGCGCACGGGATTTTTTCCCGACACCCAGTTGCAATGGACCGGCATCTCCGAGCCGTTCATCATCAGCGCCGATTGCGTCGCCGCCCACACGTCCCAATCTTTGGCGCCCGGACGCGCCGCCTTGATCTCCGCCTGGTAAGCCAGCTCGATGATCTCCATCGATTTCGTGAGAACTTCGATCTCCTCCGGGCTTTTCACGTAGCGGACGTCCGCCAATATAGATGTCGCGTCGACCAATTCCGCATGCGGAAAAGCCTCGCGGATCTGCTTCCACGTGCCGTAGAGGATCGTTCCTTCCGGCGTGCGCGTGCCTTCAATATCGCCGAGACCCGTGATGCCGATGCGGCCGCGCTCGACTTTCAGCTCTTTCAATCTCTCCACGATCACGCGGCCGTAATTCCGCCGCGCTTCGCGCACGTCTTTCGTCCACTCCTGCACGTTCGGCCAGCGCGGGGCGGCCGAGGTCGCGATCGCCGTGACTTCTCCTTCCAGCGGGAAGACGCCGGCGATGTCCGAGTCGCCGCCGCCGCCGACGTGCGTGAGATAGCGCGTGTTGGCCTGATAGTCCATCGAGTGGCCGGTGTTCTGCGGCGTGACGATGACGTCGATTTTTTCCCGGCGCATAGCCTCGCGCACGGCCCGCCAGCGCCGGTCCCGCTCGGCGAGCGAAAAACGGGGGTAGGGATATAGCTCAGGCATGACGCTCAGTGGTTCCCCCTTCAAGCGCGGACGGCGCGGCAACTTGCGGCCGGCATGCGAAGCCGCACGGTGTTGCCGCGCGCGACCGGCGAGGACGGATGGAGCTTCAACCGGATCAACTTGGTCCCGACCGCCACCTGGCATTCCAGCGCGTCGCCCATAAAAACGATCGTCTCGATTTTTCCCTCGAGAATATTTTCGTTGTGCGCCGGCCCGTCGGCGTTCAAGTTCACGTCCTCCGGACGGATCACGACCACAACGGCTTCCCCCGCGGTGATTCCCTCGGGAAGAACGCATTTCAGCGTGCCGCTGGGAGTCTCGACTTCGCCGGGCTGGCCGGCTTTCGTCACGCGCCCTTCGAGAAAGTTGCTGAGGCCGATGAAATTCGCCACGAACCGGTCCTGGGGCGCGCCGTAGATCTCCAGCGGCGTGCCTCGTTGGACGATGCGCCCGCCGTCCATCACGGCGATCACGTCCGACATCGTCAGCGCTTCCAATTGGTCGTGCGTCACGTAAAGCGTCGTGATCGCGAGGCGCTTCACCAGCTCGCGCATTTCGATCCGGGTCTCTTCGCGAAGCTTGGCGTCGAGATTGCTGAGCGGCTCGTCGAGCAAGAGGACGCGCGGCTCTTTGACCAGCGCGCGCGCCAGCGCCAGGCGCTGCTGCTGCCCGCCGGAGAGAAACGGCGCCGGGCGGTCCTCCAGTCCGTCGAGCTGGACCATCGCCAGCGCCTTACGCACGCGGGTCCGCATCTCGTCGCCGGACAATCTTTGCCGCATCTCGCGCAGCGGGAAAGCTACGTTCTCGAACACGTTCATGTGCGGCCAGATGGCGTAGGACTGGAAAACCATGCCGATGTCTCTTTTATAAGGAGGGATCGAGATCTTCTTCCGGCTGGAAAACACGAGCTGATCGCCGACGGTTATCTCTCCCTGCTGCGGCGTCTCCAGTCCGGCGACCGAGCGCAAGGTCGTGGTCTTGCCGCAGCCGCTGGGGCCGAGCAGGGTGAAGAACTGCCCCGGCTTGACGTCGAGATCGATGCCTTGCACGGCGTGGACCTCGCCTCGCTCCGTATGATAGCGGACGTGAAGATTCTCGATGCGAATCATGCTTCCACCACCTGCACCGATTGTCGGCGGAAGCCGAACACGCGAACCGCCACCGTGAGCAGCAAGAGCACGATCATCAGGAGAGTGCCGATGGCCGCGACCGCCGGCACGTAGCCCTCGTCCCACATGTTCCAGATGAGGATCGCGAGGACTTGATTCTTCGGGCCTTCGTAAAGCATCAGCGGCATGCCGGCGATGCGCACGGCGTGGAGCACCACCCAGATCCAGACTCCGACCAACGTCGGCATCATCAGCGGCACGAAGATGCGCCACATCGTGCGCCACGGCGGCGCGCCGCTCACGTAAGCCGCCTCTTCAAGCTCTTTGTGTATTTGCAGCAGCGCGGCGTTCATCGAGCGCGTGCCGTAGGCGAGAAAGCTGATCGTAAAGCCGATCGAGATGGCCCAGATGGTGCCGTAGAGCGGCAGAAAATCCACTTTGAGAAAGAGCCAAAAGAAGGCGATGCCCATCACGATGCCGGGAATCGCGTGCGGCACGAAGGCGAGCTGGTCGAGGAGCCTTCGCCCCCAGAACCGGCTGCGGACGATGACGAGCGAAACCAAAAAGGACAGCGCCACCGTGGCGGTCGCCGTGGCGGCGACCATCAACACGGTATTTTTCAGCGCCGAGCCGACCTCGCCGTATTCCGCGAGCAGGCGGTAATTTTTGAGCGTCATGACGCTCAGGGCCTTCCAGGACGGCGCCTGAAGATAAGGCAGAAACGAAGTGTAGAGAAAAACCAGAAACGGGAGCGCGATCGAGAAAAATAAAAAAAGCAGCGCGATGCCGAGCGCCGGGATTTTCCATTTTCCGAGATCGAGCTGGCGCGGCCGGTAGCCTTTCCCGGTGATGATCGTGTAGCGCTCCGCCCGGCTGATCATGCGCGCATAAAGAGAAGTCGTCACGACCGCGATCACGAGGTAAACCATGGCGAGCGCGTTGGCCTGGCCGTAGACCGGCATAAACGTCGCCGTGCGCACGATGGCGTAAATCTTGGTGCTGAAGACGTAGATCCCGGCGGGCAGGCCGAGGATTCCGGGAATCTCAAAAACCTCCAGCGCGGTCATCGCCTGGTAGATCATCACGGCGACCAGCGCCGGGGCGAGGAGCCGCAAGGTGACTTTCCGGAGCGTCGAGATCGGCCGCGCGCCCGACACCGCCGCCGCCTCCTCCAGCGCCGGGTCCATGCTGCGCATGAGCGGCACGAGCATGAGAAAGGCCGTCGGCACGAGCCTCAGGCCCTCGATAAAGATCATGCCGCCGAGCGAATAGACGTCGATCACCGGCGCGTCCGGGCCGAAGATATCTTTGAGTAGCTGATTGATGAAGCCGATGCGCGGGCTGAGAAGCAGAACCCACGCCATCGCCTGCAGCATGCCGGGCACGGCGAGGGTCATCGGCACGCCGGCGTAGATAAAAATCTTCCCCGGCACGTTGGTGCGCTCCACCAGCCACGCCAGAGAAACCGCCAGGACGATTCCCACCGCAGCGCTGCCCGCGACGTAGATCACCGTGTTGGTGAACAGCTCGTAGGTTCCGGGGTCCGAGTAAACCTTCAGGTAATTCACCAGACCCATCGCGTCGAGAGAAAAATCTCCCGGCAGCCTTGCCGTGCTGAAGCTCCCCAGGATGAGAAAAGCGAGGGGCGCCAGCACGAGAAACAGAACGAGTAGAAAAATTCCGTGCTGCCAGAGATGGTGCCGGAGAGTATCGCCCATTATGTTTTGCCGCGCCTTCTTCCTCCGCTCTTGAGCCAAAGCTCGTCCCAGACCTCGAGCAGCTTCGGCTGGATATTTAGTTCTGACGCGGGGTCTCTAAAGGCCAACTGCTTGCCGAGGATCTGGTCGGCGAACGGAAGCAGCTCTTTACGCTGCAAGTCCTTGTGCACAGGCGGGGCGTAATCGGCGACGTACTGCGCGATCTGCCCCTCTTTGCTGAGGAACCAGTTGACGAACAGGCGCGCCGCGTTGATGTTCGGCGAACCCTTGAGGATCGCCATCTCGGAGACGGCGCCGGGAACGGGATCGGGGCACGTATAGCTCACCGGCGCGCCGTCCAGGACCTTTTGGTGCGTGCGGTACTCCGCCGAGGGAATGCTGGCGTAAAATTCGCCCGCGGCCAAAAGTTCCAGCATGGCGTTCATGCCTTCGCGGCGAAGTTGAGGCTTGACCTCGGTGAAAAGCTTGGTGAGGTAATCTTTGATCCAATTCTCGCCCTTGGCGTCCCAGAGCTGCAGCGCCCAGAGCTGCGGCCGGTTGCCCAGCGCGAGGTTGCCGTTGCGCCATTTCGGATTGGTGAGAAAATCCTCCCATTTTTTGGGCACGTCCGCCTTGCTGACTTGCTTGGTGTTGTAGGCCATGCACCAGTAGCGCATGTGCATCCCCACCCAAAAGCCCTCCGGGTCGAAGGTTCCGGTAGGGTTGTTTTTCAAATTGGGAATATTCCTGAGATTCTCCACGGCGTTGACCTCGCGGTACATGAATAAGCTGCCGCCGAGGCCGGTCAAAATGTCCGTCACGATCTTTTTATTTTTATAGGCGACGAGCGTCCGGATCGCGCGGTCCTCGTGGCTCGCGCGGTTATATTCGATCGCGATATACGGGTAGCGTTCCTTGAAAGCGCGGAAGAGCTGCTCCGCCTGCGGCGGATCGAAGGTCGAAAAGATGCGCAGGTGGCCTTCTTTCTTGGCGCCGTCGAGCCACGCCTGCGGGACTTTGAGCTCACGGTCGATGTCCGATAGGATCGAGGCGTCGAGCTTGAGCTTTTTAAGATCTTCCTGCGTCGCCTTCGGCAGCGGCGGCGCGGACGCGGCAAACGCCGTGGCCGGCGCCACGATAAAAAGGATAAAAGACGCCGATAATAGAAAAGCCGCCGGATGGATTTTGCTCCAGGTCATCTTTGATTTCTCCTTTCCACCATTTCCTATGACGGAAATGGAGCGGAAGCCATCGATGGTTTCGTTGCAGAGCGCCGCAAGTCTTGTTCCGTCAAGATTAACGGCCTCGTGAAATCCACAGCGAGGCTATGAAGATAACGCGTCTCTGTCAAGAGGGCACCTGCGGTCATTTTGGGTCCTTTGTTTTTGCGTTCCGGAGATACTGCTTGAGCAGCGGCGAGTCGTAGTCGGCGCGCTCGATCTTGCTTATGTGAGTGTAGAATTTTCCCATCGACTTGCCGCTCGGGTCGTACTTCGTCCCCATGTAAAGCAGCGGGTTTGAGTCTTGGCGAAACAGCTCGCCTTCCATGGCCCCTTTGCGCACGTGCGACGCCAGCACGTCGCCGACGAACAGATCCAGCTCTTCGCCGAAGGGGATGACTTGCGATAAGCGGTACTCGACGTTGCCGATCGCCTCGCCGATAAGCGGAACGGAGACTTTGGACGGTTTCAGCGGCGTGAGGCCGGTGGCCTTCCACTTGTCCACGTCGTGTCCCGAGATGTAGCCGGCGAAGACGACGACGTCCATCATCTTGTCGGTCGGAGCGCTCATGACGAACTCGCCGCGCTCCAAAATCAACTTATAGGTGAGCGTTCTTTTCAGAATGGCCACCACCATGCGCGAAGGCTCGCCGCCCATGGGAGCGAACCACATCGCGGTTAAAAAGTTGAGCCGGTCGCCGGCGCCCCGGCTGACCACCAGCGCGGGGATCCGCACGGAAAAAGGTTTGTTGCCGTGCTCGGCCGGCTCGAACATCTCTGGATCTTTCCACTCCATCTAGTGTAGTGTCTCTGAATTAATGGAACTTACCCTTCGTCTAAATTTCAGGGGGAAAGTTTCATGCGAATAGCACAAGCGATTGAGCTGAGTGAAATCGAATTCAAGACGTTGAGGAGTTGTTCTCGCGGGCGCCGCA
>DASXUF010000188.1 GCA_036504975.1 Candidatus Binatia bacterium
CGCCGGACTCGGAGTCGAGTTCTCGATCTCCGCGCGACTGAGACCCGTCCCTTCGCCGAGACGCAGCATGAACTCGTAGTGCGGCGCGCCGGCGATCGGGTCTTCGACGACTTCTTCGTAGAGGTTCTTCACCAGAAAGCGCCGGATCTCGTAGTGCGGCGTCCTCGACGTCAAAGCCGCGATCCAGCGCGGGAACGCGTGGACGAAATGAATGAACTCTCTCACGTGCGCTCTTAAATGCTCGATCCGCACCTCGTCGCTCGCCGAGAACCGGAACCACCGTCCGGTATTTTTCAAAAGCTCGCCGACGCACTCTTCGAGCGCCTTGTGGTAATCCGCTTCAGTTTGCGCCATGCGAAAAATAGTTTTCATGCTTCGACTGGCTCAGCATGAACGGAAATAGATCAACTGTTTCAAGGTATCCACCGTTCGTCCTGAGCGTGTCGAAGGGCGAACGGCAAGTTTTTCAACAGTTTCGTTGAACCTTTTCACTATCCGCCGTTTTTATCTTGCCGATATCTTTCATACAGCACGTCCTGCCACGAGAAAGTCTGGCTGCCGGGGCGCGTCCCTGCCACCGCCCGCTCGACTTGGAGCCGCATGCCCGGATAGTCGGCTTCCTCTACAAGCCCGAGACCGTAAAGCTTCTGGAGCAGCATCTCGCCTTCGGGGCCGTGCTCGCCCAGATCGGCCGCGATATGCAGGTCGAAATATTCGAGAACGTCTTCAGGAAATCTGTAGCGCTCGCGTAAGGTGTCGCGCCAGCGCTTCACAAAATAGCCCACGAATCCCTCCAACATCCAGCGCACCGCGGTTTGCGCCGGGCGCTGCGTCCGGTAGGCCAGGGCCGTGTTGAATTGGATCTCGATCTCGGGGATCGGCCTGGCGAAGAGGAGATCCTCTCTTTTCAATCCCAAATACTCGGCGTACTTGATGTAGGTTCGTCCGTGGCCGCCGGGCGCGGGATCGCAGAGCTCGCTCCCGATCTTGGCCGCCACGATGCTGTAAAGATCCGGGTGGCGGCGCCAGAGATCGACGTGGTTCAAAAGCGCCCAGGTGACGTTCGCGTTCGTCAACTGGATGAAGATGTAATACTGGCAGGCAAATTCGCGCAGAAATTCGACGGGCACCTTGCCCTGGAAAAAGTCATCGTAGAAGCGCCCCATCCGCTCGCCGGTCTTGAACGGGTGATTGCTGGTCTGCTTTTCGAACCACGACTTGAATGATTCGAAAGTACGAAAGCCCGTCGCCGCTTCAGTCATGGAGCTTCATCCTTCCGCCTTCCGACGCTGCTGGAAAACTCCCTCGGAGTCCTTCGACGAAGCTCAGGACGGAGGTTTTGATACGCAGAAGATTTTCCGTTCATGCTGAGCCTGTCGAAGCATTCCGAACCCTTTTTTAGCCTGCTACAACTCCCGATAAAGTCTCAGCAGATATTCCGCGTGGCGGGTCGCCGCGTGGCGGATGCCGAAGTTGGGCCGCTCTTCAACGAGTCCCTTGTCAAAAAGCGAGCGCAAAAGGAATCGTCCGGGGCTGCCATACTTCATGAGCAAGCAGTCGGGCCAGTACTTGAAGTAATCGAGGTCCTTTCCCGCGACATTAAAAGGCGCCGCCGCAAGGGCTTTCTGAAACGACCTACAGACCTCGATGAAATACTCCTCGCCGATCAGTTGTGAGGCGAACTCCGCGAGCGTCCCTTCGAGATAAAGCGATTTGAGAAAGCTCGTGAGATGGACCGTCTGGGGAAGAACGCGCGCGCCGAGGAGATCCTGATGACTCTTTCCCAGCGCGTTGCCGAATTTGCGCAAGCCGGCGACATGGCCTCCCGGGTAAGGGTGATTGAGCGGCTTGCCGCCCCGCTCCGTGACGATTTCCTCCAGCTCGGGATAGCGGCCGATAATGTAGTGATGCCGCGGCCAGAGCACCGGCCGGTGAATGTCGCATTCCAAGCCGAGGTTGTACCAATTCTCGAGCCACTTGACGAGCCGTTCTTGCCCCAGCTTCCCCGCCCTAAGCTCGGCGAAGAAAGGCAAGCGGAGCCACTCCTCATAGAGCGGCCGCGCCTCTTTCTCCCACCACTCTTCGTACTCTTGAAGCGATCCGACCTCTGAAAGAATCATCTCAATTCTTCTCCCTCCGTCGCCCACTCCACAAGCTCCCTTATCCCCCGTTCTAAATCATACTGCGGGGCAAAGCCAAGCTCTTCCCTGGCCCGCGAAATATCGAGCGGCCCGCGAAAAGGCCGAAGCGGGTTCTCTTCCACTCCGCCGATCAGGCGGAAGCGCGCGCCGCCTAAAAGTTTCCCGATCGCCGCCGCGATGTCGCGATACGAAATCAAGACGCCGGAACCGATGTTGAACAGACGGCGCTGCGGATTCTCTGCCGCGTAAGCGAGGTAGACTCCCTGCGCCACGTCCTTCACGTAAGTGAGGTCCCAAAGCGTATCGCAGTTTCGCACCTCCACCTCCTCTCCTTTTAGCAGCTTGAGCAGCCACGGGCCGAAGAAGAGCGACTTCCGCCGGAGATGGTCTTCTTTGTTCGAGCTCGCGGCGGGGCCGTAGAAGGCCAGCGGCCGAAGATTGACCGCATCGAGCCTGTACACCTCGCGGTACATGTCGACCAGGATCTCGCCGATGTAGTGGCTCGGATGATAGAGCGTTCCGCGCCACGTGATGGGATCGTCTTCGGCGGCTGGCCGCCGCTCCTCGCGCCGGCCGTAAACTCCCCCCGTGCTCACGTAAACCAGCCGCTGGATTTTTTGCAGCCGGCACGCCTCGGCGACGTTGATCGTCCCTTGAACGTTCAGATTGAGGGCGGGGAGCGGATGCTCTCGCGCCGCGGCCTCGTTGCCCGTCGCCGCCAGGTGAATCACGCCGCGAATCCGGAAGCGGTTCATGCAATCGTTCAACGCCTGAAGGCTCAAGACGTCGCCGTGAAAAAATTCCACTCCCGGCCGGGCCGCTCCCGATCTTAAGTCGAACGAAACAACGGTGAAGCCTCTTTCGGCGAACAGTTGGCAGACGTGCGCGCCGAGAAATCCGGCCCCGCCGATAACCATGACCGGCGATAGGACCATGCGCTAACCTTTTTTCTTCCAGGCCTCCTGGACGATCTTCAGAACGGGGCTCATATCGCGCCATTCCGGGTTGTCCATGACTTCGTACTTCGCGCCTTCGACGCGCCGGACATGGGACGGCACTTCATCCTTGGGGATATCGATCCGGAGGGAATCGCCGCCGACGATGCGCTGATAGGCGAGCTGCCCTTCGCGCGAAAGGAGCCAGTTCAATACGACGGCCGCGGCGTTCGGATGAGGCGCCTTGTTCAGAAAGGCGACATTGCCGGAAGACGAGCTTATCGGCGCGCCCTCTTTGAATCGCTTCGAATCAAACCAATTGACGGGCAATCCCTGCTGCTTGGCCTCCGGTATGTCCGCTCGATCCGCCGGAGTCAATGCCGCAATGGCGAATTTTCCCGCGGCGAGCCAATCGATGAGTTGGCGCAGGTCGCGCGTGGCGGTCGCTTCCATCTCGGCGAGGAACCGGCGCAAAAACTCGGGCCCGAGCTCCGGCGTCCAATAGAGGAATCTTAGGGCGCCGGTGACGCCGCCCCCCATGGTGGGATCCGAGATGACGATTTTTCCTCTCCACTTGGGCTGAAGAAAATCCCAATACGATCTGAATTCCTCCGGCTTGACGAGCTTCGTATTGTAGTGAAAGTAAGCCTGCGCCAGCCCGTTAAAGGCGAGAATGGTGCCGCCTTCTCTGTCGATGTACTGATGCTTTCCCCTCCACCATTTGGACTCATCGGCGACTTCCGGAAGAAGGAGAAGGGGTTTCAGAGGCTCGAGGGCCTTCGCCTTGAGTAGTATGTCATAGGCGGTTCCCGCGCCGCAGACGTAAAGATCCGCGAGATATTTTTCGGCCCTGCGCTCGGCCATGATCCGCTGGCCGCCGCAGCGCTCCGGCGTTACGGAGGTCACTCGAATTTCAGGGAAGTGCTTGCGAAATTCCTGCAAGAGGGGCTCGAACGAGGCATCCGTGTACACGGTGACCTCGCCCTCTTTTTTTGCCGCCTGAACGGTCTTCGCCCATTCGGGTCGAACTTCAGCGGCATCCGCGGTCGTATGCAGGAGAAAAAGCAAGCCGGCTGCAAAGACACCCAAGGAAAATTTTTTCAACCGCATTCCCTCAAAAGCGCGGCCTTCGGGCGCAAGACTCCGGGTCGCGGCCGATAGGTCTGTACCATGAGTCGAGCATTTCTTGTCGGACGTCCGCGACCCTCCGCCTTGCGCCTTCGGCCTCGCAAGAGAAAGCCACCGCCCGGTCGGAGAGACCGCGCATCCGACACCGGCGGCGGGATTAAGTAGTGCCCTATTGCGCGGGCTCGGAGAGCGGGTGGCGGCTTTCGTAGACAAGGGCGATCCAGTGATAATGAACATTCCCGATCTCGGTCTCGTCTACAGTCCCCTGGCCTCGCCCCGTGCGCGGTAGAGCACGGGCGACACGGCGGGAATCCCGCGTCCGTGGGTGACCGCGTAGAAGCGCAGCGGTTTATCGTAAGGATTCTTAGTCGACTGCCAGGTGTTGGCCGGAACAAAGGCCACGTCGCCTTTCTCCACGTCGTATTCCTTCTCTCCCACCGTCTCTTTCCCTTTTCCTTCGAGATAGAGTTTCACGGTCTCGCCCTGCGTCACGTAGACGCCTTCCGTCTTTCCCGGCGGGACCTCGACGAAATAGGCGATGAAGTTGTAAGCCTTGAACCCAAGCTCGGGAAAAACCGCCTTGGCGAAACGATACGGCTTACCGGGCGTGTCGAGCCCGAGATCTTCGACGAGATCGCCCCACTGAAGCTCGCCCTTTCTCATCAGGTGCCGCTCTTCGCCGCGCCGGCGCTCCAGCTCCACCTCGATGCCGCCCAAATCGTGCAGGAGATAATGCTTCACCATGGACAGCTCCCAGCTTCCGAGCCTGGCGTAGTCCGCGTCCGCAAGACGCTCTTTTTCCACTCGCTTGAGCCGCTGATCCTCGAGGTCGCCGCGCGTGCGAAAGATCGGGTGGCGCATGAGCGGCGTGCCGGCGTTGCTGTGGGCGACCGCAAAGAAGATCACCGTGTCGGCGGACGGATTTTGCGTCCCGTGCCAGGTATGAGCGGGAACCAGCATCACGTCGCCTTCTTCGACCTCGTACTCTTTATCGCCGATGATCTCCCTTCCTTTTCCCTTGAGGTAGAATTTAACCGCTTCGCCGTGCATGTGATACGCGCCTTCGGAGGTGCCCGGCGGAAGCTCATGGAAAAAGCTGTGGAAGTTGTGCGCGTTGAAGCCGCGCTCGGCCGACGCCAGGCCGGCGTGCTGGTTGCGCCATACGAGTTGATCGGGCTTGATCACGTGAAGGTCCTGCTCCCGCCTCCGTTCGACTTCTTCCTCAACGCGAGCCAGACGCTGGAGCACCTCGTTGTATTTTTTTCCGAGCGCCCAGTGATCCATCCGATCGTAATCATCCATGACGCCTCCTCAATCGGGCCGATCTTTCTGCTCGGCAAGGTATCTGTCATAGAGCGCGTTCTGCCACGAAAAGGTCTGGCTTCCCGGATGATTGCCCTCGACGGCCCGCTCGACCTGGAGACTCATCCCCGGATGATCTTCTTCCTGCACCATCCCAAGCTGATAGAGCTTTTGCAGCAGCATCTCGCCTTCGGGGCCGTGCTCGCCGAGATCGGCTTCCACGTGAATGTCGAAATATTCCAAGGCCTCGTTCGGCACGCCGTATTTTTCATGGAGCGTTTCGCGCCAGAACCCCATATTGTAACCGACGAACCCTTCGAGCATCCAGCGCACCGCGGTCTGCGCCGGGCTCTGGGAACGGTAGAGAAGCGCGGTGTTAAAGCGCGCCTCCAGCTCCGGGATCGGCTTGCTGTTCAGCAACTCCTCGTCTCTCAAGCCCAGGTAGCGGGCGTACTTCAGGTAGGTTCGTCCGTGGCCTCCCGGAGCGGGGTCGCACAGCTCGCTGCCCATCTTCGCCGCGACGATGTTGTAGAGCTCGGGGTGCTGGCGCCAGAGATCGACGTAATTGAGGAGCGTCCAGGTGACGTTGGCGTTGGTCATCTGAATGAAGATGTAAAACTGCCGGGCGTACTCTTTGAGAAATTCCCGCTGAACGCGGCCCGCCGCAAAATCCTCGTAGAACCGGCCCTGATAGCGTCGAACCTTGAACGGATGATTCCGGGTTTTCTCGGCAAACCAATTTTTAAAAGACTCGAAGGTCGGAAACGAAAGATCGCTCGCCATGGTTAACCCTTCCTGAATCTTGGCTTTTAAGTGGCGAAATATCTCTCGCCGCGTCGATTGTCAACTTCTTCACGTTCGGTAGAGAGCGTCGCATGGATAGAATTGATATATCGATTCTGCTGAAAAACCCTAAGAATGCTTCGACTAGGCTCAGCATGAACGGAAAATCTCCAATGATCTCAACCGCTCCACCGTTCGTTCTGACCCCCTCGACAGGCTCGGGACTAAAGGCTGTTGCCCTGAGGCCCCTCGAAGGGTCGAAGGATGAACGGAAGGTTTTTCAGCAGAATCATATTTCGGATCCACCCGATGAAGAACGAACCCCGAAATCGGCGCCATCGCCACCCGCAATTTGATATGCTACTCGCATCTTGATAGCGTACGCGCGTCGAAGGAGAAAAATATGGTTGCACGGTTGAGCCTGCTGGCGCTGTCTTTGTCGTGCTTGCTTGTCCCCAACTCGTTTGCCGCAGGAAGCTGGCAGGAAGAATGGGAAAAATTGACGGCCGGCGCAAGAAAGGAGGGGCGGCTGAATCTCGCGGGCCCAAGGGGTGATTCGCGCCGGCAAGCGCTGACCGAAACGTTCGAGAAGAAATACGGCGTGCAGGTCGAGTATTTGGGCGTCGGCGGTCCTGAGCTTCCGCCGCGGGTCCAGAGGGAGCGACAGGGCGGCGTTTATGGCTGGGACGTTTTCATCGCGGGCACCTCCACGTTGATCAGGGGGCTCCGGCCCATCGGCGCCCTCGATCCGATCGAGCCCAACCTGCTCCTCCCCGACGTCAAGGACCCGAAGACCTGGCGCGGCGGCGAGCTGCCGTTCTTCGATAAAGAACGGATCGGCCTCACGGTCCTGCGCCGCGCCGGACAGTACCTTTACGTCAACAGCAACCTCGTCAAGATCGAGGAATTCAAAAGCTGGAAGGAGCTTCTCAATCCCCGTTGGAAGGGCAAGATCCTGATCGGTCGCGACCCGCGCCTCTCCGGCTACGGCCAATCCACATTCGGCTTTTTTTACATCCACAAAGAGCTCGGCCCTGAATTTATCAAGAAGCTCGTCCAGCAAGATTTGAAAATCCTCCAGGACGACCGGACGGCCGCCCAGTGGATCGTCCAGGGACAGTACCCGATCTGCATTTGCAGCGATCTTCAGATGGATCGATACATCAAAGAGGACCTCCCGGTGAAAGCGGTGCTCGGCGGACACCTCAAGGAGGGCACTCACGTTACCTCGGCCTTCGCGAACGTCGCGAAAGTGAACCGCGCCCCTCACCCCAACGCCGCAAAACTCTACATCAATTGGGTTCTGTCGAGAGAGGGCGGCCTCCTCTTCTCAAAATCCACAGGCGATCCCAGCCTGCGTGTTGACGTGCCCAACGATCATGTGGAGCCCTGGGCTATCCCCCAGCCCGGCTGGCCGATCACCAACTCAGAGGAAGCGATCAAGATCGAGGACCCGCTGGTGGCTCTGTTGAAGCAACTCTTGGGCGAGTGATTCGAAAACCCTCACCCCTTCCCTCTCCCTCTGGGAGAGGGCGAGGGTGAGGGATCTTCCTGATATGAAAGACCCCACGCAAAAGGAAACCTCGCCCTGGGTTGACCCCGACGCTGGGGTGGTGAGCGCCAAAATCTTCGTCGACGAGGAGATCTACCGCCTCGAGCAGGAACGCATCTACAGCCGCTCGTGGCTTTTTCTGGCCCACGATTCGGAGATTCCCGAGCCGGGGGACTTCGTCACCCGCTGGATGGGCGAGGACCCGGTGATCGTGTGGCGGGGACAGGACCGAAAGGCGCGGGTTTTTCTCAACGTCTGCCGCCATCGGGGCCGCCGGGTGTGCGCGGAGGACGCGGGCAAGGCGGCGCAGCTGCGCTGTCCGTATCACGGCTGGACCTACAGCAACATGGGGAAGCTCGCCGCGGTGCCGTTTTTTGAAGGATATCAGGGGAGGCTGGAGAAAGAGAGTCTGGGGCTCTGCGAAGCGAAGGTGGAGAGTTACCGGGGGCTGATCTTCGGGAGTTGGGATGAGAGGGCGGAGGGGCTTCAGGAGTATCTAGGTGAGATGCGCTGGGTATTGGATTTGATGTTCGGGCGGAGCGAAGGGGCTGAGGTCGTGGGC
This sequence comes from Candidatus Binatia bacterium, assembly GCA_036504975.1. Lineage (NCBI taxonomy): Bacteria > Candidatus Binatota > Binatia (SeqCode) > Binatia bacterium. The sequence continues at coordinate 8,404 of DASXUF010000188.1, forward strand.
GCGCCGATGCGGTGGACGACGGATGCGAACTGGAAGCTCGCCGCCGCCAACTTCGCCGGCGACGGCGCCCATATCGGAACGACCCACGGCTTTCTTAAAGAACTGAACCTTGGCACCATGCGCGGGCCGCAGATCCAAAGCTCCACGATGCCGATGCGCAACGGTCACTCCGGCGTCGTCACCTACTGGGCGGGAGAGACCGCGAGCGACCACTACCTCGGCCTGCCGAAAGAGATCTGGCCGGAAATCGACCGGCATCTAAGCCGCGAGCAGCTCGAAATCATGCGGCCTCTGGTCGGGATCATCGGCAACGTCTTTCCCAACTTGAGCTTCCTCACGACGTCGAAGCACCTGCCCGAGGAATGGGGCGGCGCGCCAAGCGATATCGTTTCCTTTCTCACCTTGCGCCAGTGGCAGCCGAAGGGCCCGCGGCGAATGGAAGTCTGGTCGTGGTGCTTCGTCGACAAAAATTCTCCCGCCTGGTGGAAAGAAGCTTCGAAGAAATGTTATCTTAGAAGTTTCGGCATGGCCGGAATGTTCGAGCAAGACGACATGGAGAATTGGGGCGAGATCACCCAGGCGCTCAGCGGTCCGGTGGCGCGCCGGCTATCGCTCCAGTATAAGATGGGTCTGGAACCGCTGCCGGCCAGCAACTGGCGGGGACCGGCGGCGTTTGTGAAGCCCGCGCCTCTGGAGCTAAACGAGCGGGAGTTTTACAGCCACTGGCAGAAGCTCGTGAGGGAATAACGGCAAACCTGAGGAGTCTTTTATGGGACGTTATCTTTTTTACGTCGTTTATCTTGTAGTGGCGCTGGCGACGCTGTTGTCTTCTTCTCACGCCTCCGCCCAAACCGCGCCCAAGGGCGGCGCTCCGCAGGAATGGGAGCGCGTGGTCGCGGCGGCAAAAAAAGAAGGCGAGGTGCACCTCATCGGTCCCGCCGGGGCAAAGCTCCGCGAGGCGCTCGCGGACGGCTTCACAAAAAAATACGGGGTGCGCGTCGAATACCTGTCCGCCGGAGGATTCCAAATCCCGCAGCGGGTCGAGCGTGAGCGCCAGGGGGGGATCTTTTCCTGGGATCTCTTCATCGCTGGCACAACGACGCTCGTCAAAGGGCTGCGGCCCATCGGCGCGCTCGACCCGATCGAGCCGGCGCTCATTCTGAACGAGGTGAAAGATCGCAAGGTCTGGCGCGGCGGCGAGCCGCCTTTCTTCGATAAGGACCACGTCGGTCTCTCGGTGCTTCTCGGCGCCGGCCAGTACCTCTTCATCAATACCCAGCTCGCCCGCGCCGATGAATTCAAGAGCTGGCGCGAGCTCCTCAACCCGAAGTGGAAAAATAAGATCGTCATGGGCAGAGATCCGCGCACGTCGGGGTACGGCAACTCCACATTCAAATTTTTCTTCACCGACAAGAGCCTCGGGACCGGATTCATCCGCGAGCTGGTCAAGCAGGAGCTGACCTTGTTGCGCGACGACCGGGTGGCCGCGCAGTGGCTCGCGCAGGGGAAATTCTCCATCTGCATCTGCAGCGACATCGACACGGTCAGGCTGATCGATCAAGGACTGCCGATCGCCGTCATCGACGGCCGCCAGCTAAAAGAAGGCACGCACGTCACCTCCGCTTATGGCAACGTTGCCCCGGCCAACCGGGCGCCGCACCCGAACGCGGCCAAAGTCTACATCAACTGGCTTCTCTCCAAGGAGGGCGCCACGCTTTTCTCGCAAGCGTCGGGGATGCCGAGCGTCCGCCTCGACGTTCCGACCGATCACGTAAGGCCGGCGACGATTCCCGAGCCGGGCTGGCAGATCTCCAGCACCGAAGAAGGTTTGGCGCAAGAGGAACCGCTCGCCGCTTTCTTGAAACAGGTGATGGGCGAATGAAAAATCCCACGCAAAAAGAAACCTCGCCCTGGGTTGACACCGACGCCGGGTTGGTGAGCGCGAAAATCTTCGTCGACGAGGAGATCTACCGCCTCGAGCAAGAGCGGATCTATAGCCGCTCCTGGCTCTTTCTGGCGCACGATTCGGAGATTCCCGAGCCGGGCGACTTCGTCACCCGCTGGATGGGCGAGGACCCGGTGATCGTGTGGCGGGGACAGGACCGAAAGGCGCGGGTTTTTCTCAACGTCTGCCGCCACCGCGGCCGCCGGGTGTGCGCGGAGGACGTGGGCAAGGCGGCGCAGATGCGCTGCCCCTATCACGGCTGGACCTACAGCAACATGGGGAAGCTCGCCGCGGTGCCGTTTTTTGAGGGATATCAGGGGAGGCTGGAGAAAGAGAGTCTGGGGCTATGCGAGGCGAAGGTGGAGAGTTACCGGGGGCTGATATTCGGGAGCTGGGATGAGAAGGCGGAGGGGCTTGAGGAATATTTAGGCGAGATGAGATGGGTGTTGGATTTGATGTTCGGGCGGAGCGATGGGGCTGAGGTTGTGGGCGGGCCGATGCGGTGGACGACGGACGCCAACTGGAAACTCGCCGCCGCCAACTTCGCCGGCGACGGCACTCATATATTTACGACGCACGGTTTCCGCACAGCTTTAGGAATCGAAACCATCGGCGGAAAAAGAGACAGCTACACCTTCCCGACGCCCGGCGGCCACGCGGCTGCGATCACATCGTGGCCCTACGAAACCAAATACCAATCTTATCTCGGGTTGCCCCAATCGCTTTGGCCCGAGCTTGAGCGTCAATTGAGCCCCGAACAGTTCAAGTTGATGGAAAGCCTCCAGGTGATCGTGGGAAATTTCTTTCCCAACCTGAGTTTTCTCAACACGTCGTCCCATTTGCCGGAAGAATTGGCCGGTTCCGACGAAGCAACGGCCTCTTTTCTCACGCTGCGCCAGTGGCAGCCAAAGGGGCCGCAGAAGATGGAAGTCTGGTCGTGGTGCTTCGTCGACAAAAATGCTCCCGCGTGGTGGAAAGAAGCGTCGAGGCAGTGCTATCTGAGAAGCTTCGGCATGGCGGGGATGTTCGAGCAAGACGACATGGAGAATTGGGGCGAGATCACCCAAGCGCTCCGCGGCTCGATGGCGCGCCGTCTGGACCTCCAGTACAAGATGGGTCTGGAGGCGACGCCGGCTCCGGCATGGCCCGGACCCGGCACCGCTTATCTCCAGCGCCCGACTTTTCTCGAGGTGAACGAGCGCCATTTCTACCGGCGCTGGCAGGAGCTGATACAAAGCGAGGCGTGAGGCAGAAAGCCGCTCATTTGGTGTATCAAAACTTCGTGGAATAATTGCTGCATCGTTCGGGCGAAAAATCTCCCCTTCCCCTCTTTTTCAAAGAGGGGTTAGGGAGTAACGGAGAAAAATTCCCCCTTTGAAAAGGGGGATCAAGAGGGAATTAGGTGTGAGTCAGCCGTTATCGTATACTGCAATTCTTAAGCGAACTTTAATTCCAGGACACTAGCGGGAGAGAGATGAACGCGCGCAAAAAAAATCTCGCCTCTACGGATCCGCTCTACGCCGAAGCTCTCGATTTTCTTTACGACGAAGCCGAGCTGCTCGATGCGGGGCGCTTCACCGAATGGCTCGAGCTCATGACGGAGGATCTGACCTATCGCATGCCCGCGCGCCAAAACCGCTCGCGCAAGGCCAAGGCGGATACGACCGAGACCGAGATTTTCTCCGACAATATCGCCTCGCTCCGGTTGCGCGTCAACCGCCTCGGCACCGACTTCGCTTGGGCGGAAAGCCCGCCCTCGCGCACGCGCCATCACGTGACCAACGTCCGGGTGCGCGCGACGCCGAACCCCGACGAGCTTGAAGTCTCGAGCTACGTTATGGTCTTTCGCGATCGCCCCACCCCGTCGGCCCCCTCGTCCTATTCAGGCGAGCGGCAGGATCTTTTGCGCAAAGTGGACGGACGTTGGCGCCTGGCGCGAAGGACCATCTTGCTGGATCAGGCAGTATTGACTACGAGGAACCTCAGCATCTTTTTCTGACGACACGTCTCGAACGCTTCGAAAAACTTTTACGGAGGGATCCGTGCCCTACAAAGATTTTCGCGATTATCTCGCCAGGCTGGAAGAGATCGGCGATCTGAAACACGTCACCGCTCCCGTCGATTGGGATGAAGAGCTGGGCGTCGTCGCCTTCGAGGGACTCGTGCGCCGCAGTCCCGCGCTCATCTTCGAGAAGATCAAAGACCATGAGACCACGCGGGGAAAGAGATTGGCCGTAAACTTCATCGAGAGCGCCGCCCGGGGGAAAGTCGCCCTCGGCCTGTCGCCCAACGCGCCTCAAGACGAGGTGATTCAAACGGTCCGGCGGCGTTTGCGGCACCCCCTGAAACCGGTGATGGTCTCGGGAGGCGCCTGCAAAGAGGTGGTGCTGACCGGCGACGACGTCGATCTCTACCAGTTCCCGACGCCGAAGATCCATCCGCGCGACGGCGGCCGCTATGTCATGACCTGGTCGAACGTCATCACGCGCGATCCCGAGTCGGGCTGGATCAACGTCGGCACTTACCGCGGCATGATCCAGGATCGCAACACGATCGGCATGCTGATCGAAGTGCACCACCACGGAGCGGTCCACATGCGCCGCTGGCGCGACGCGGGACACCGGCGCATGCCGATGGCCGTGGCTATCGGCGTCGATCCGCTCTGCCTCATCTGCTCCGCGGTCAACTTCCCCTCGGGCGTCTACGAATACGAAATGGTCGGCGCGCTGCGCGAGGCGCCGCTGGAATTGACCCGGTGCGAGACGATCGACCTGGCCGTTCCGGCCGAGGCCGAGATCGTTCTCGAAGGAGAATTGACGGTCGATCCCGAAGATTTTCGCCCGGAAGGTCCGTTCGGCGAGGCCACGGGACACTACGTCACGTTGAAGGACGAGCGCCGGCCGGTGTTCCACGTCAAGTGCATCACGCACCGGCGCGATCCCATCCACACGACCCGCTACGTCGGCGCCATCTCGCCCGCGCTGACGACGGAATCGAACGCCGCGATCGGCCCGATTCGCGCGGCGGTGACGTGGAATCAGTTGGAGGACCGCGGCGTGGAAGGCATCAAGGGGCTCCGCTCCGTCGGCGGCGGCGGCAGCACGGTCACCGTGATCTCGATCAAGCAATCTTACTATGGACAGGCCAAACAAACAGCCGCCGCTCTCTGGGGCATTGGCGGCGGCGGAAAGATGACGGTCGTCGTGGACGACGACGTCGACATCAGCGACCTGAACAAGATCATGATCGCCATCGCCAACCGGGTGAGACCGGCGGAAGATGTGCAAATCATGCGCGGCTTCTCCGGCGGCGAGCTCGACCCTTCGAACCATCCGGACGTTCTCGCCAGGACCGGCGGCGTCGGCAACACCGACAAGATTTTGATCGACGCCACCTGGCCGATGGACTGGGACCCCAGGCCCGAGTGGGGCGGCCTCAGGCATCCTCCCTCCTGCCTCCCCGAAGAACCCGCGCGGGCTCAGGTGAAAAAGCGATGGAAGGAGCTGGGGATCGATTAAGAAATTTTAGATTTTCGATTGCCGATCCTTCGGCCTTGCTCGGGCCAGGTTTTAGATTACGGGAAAAATCTGATGCACAACACATTGCGGAAACGATTCTTGAATTCTTGCTCCGACAATCTAAAATCGAAAACCTGTGGTGAGCCATGTCGAACCATCGAAAATCTAAAATGGGGTGGCATCGTCGCCCTCGCTCTCGCATTCACAATGTGCGGGGCTGTGGCCACGGCGCAGCAGACAGGGAAAGTTTCCCGCATCGGTTTCCTCGATCCAAGCACTGCTTCCGGTAGCCCGGTTCTCTTGGAGGCGTTCCGGCAAGAGTTGCGTCAGCTTGGGTGGGTCGAGGGAAAAAATATCACCATTGAGTATCGGTTTGCCGAGCAAAAGTCTGAGCGCCTGCCTGAGCTTGCGGCGGACCTGGTTCGTCTAAAGGTTGATCTGATCGTGGTCGTAGCGACGCCATCGGCGTTAGCGGCCAAGAGCGCCACCACGACCATCCCCATCGTGATGACGAATGTTGCCGATCCTGTGGGTGCAGGTCTGATTGCCAGTCTGGCGCGGCCGGGAGGCAATGTCACCGGTTTCGCGAGTTTATCGCCCGAGCTAAACACAAAAAGGTTGGAGATACTCAAGGACGCAGTCTCCAAGCTCGCTCGAGTTGGACTTTTACGGTTGCCGGACACCACGATATCACAAGACCTCCAACTGAAGGAGCTCAGGCCTGCGGCTCTGGCACTGAAGCTAAAAACCGGCTGATTTGCCGGTGCAGCAGGCAACGAAGTTTGAATTCATCATTAACCTGAAGGCGGCAAAACAAATCGGTCTGACAATTCCGGTCGGCGTGCTGGAGCGGGCCAATAAAGTCATCAAGTGAACCCATTTGGGATTTTGAATTTGCGGTTCTAACTTTTTTGGATTCATCCCTCTCCCGCTGGGAGAGGGTTAGGGTGAGGGCTGTTTCACTAGAGCACTGAACCCTCACCTCTGTCCTCTCCCACGGGGAGAGGAAGTTGAATGGAGAAACTGGTGAAGAAAAAAATCCTTCTCTTTGCACTCGTGACCTTAATACTCGCTTGCATCCAGCGCGCCGACGCGCAGCAGCCGAAGAAGGTCCCGCGGATAGGGTATCTATCGCCGTTCGATCCAGCTACTGAGTCCACGCGTTCCGAGCCATTTCGGCTGGCTCTGCGCGAGCTTGGCTACATAGAAGGACAGAATATCGCCATCGAGTACCGATATGCGGAGGGGAAGCTCGATCGGTACCCGGAGCTTGCGGCGGAACTGGTGCGTCTCAAGGTTGATATTATCGTGCCAGCAGGAGGGGACAGGGTGACCCGGGCAGCCAAGAATGCGACCAAGACGATTCCCATCGTTCTGTTGGGCGCCGGGTCCGATCCTGTCGCGGCAGGCCTAGTTGCAAGCCTTGCCCGTCCCGGCGGCAACGTCACCGGCCTTACTCTCCTTTCCAGAGAGCTAGGCGGGAAGCGGCTGGAGCTGCTCAAAGAAGCCGTTCCCAAACTTGCCCGTGTCGCGGTTTTTTACGATCCGGCCAATCGGCCCAATGTACTCGAGGTGAAAGAGGTTCTCCCAGTCGCGGCGCGTGCGCTGGGGTTGACTGTTCGGTCTTGGGAGGTACGAGATACGGACGGTTTCGAGAAGGTATTCGCTGCGCTAAACAAGGAGCGCCCGGATGGACTCTATGTGCCCGGCGGTGGCCCGCTAATGAATGCTAACGGAAAGCGGATCGCGGGCTTTGCGTTAAAGAGCCGGCTACCGTCGGTGTATAACGACAGAGAAGCTGTAGATGCCGGTGGGCTCATGTACTACGGGGCGGACCTCGCGGACAGCTACCGGCGCGCAGCCACTTACGTGGACAAGATCCTGAAGGGATCCAAGCCCGCCGACCTGCCTGTGGAGCAGCCGACGAAGTTTGAGCTGGTGATTAATCTCAAGACGGCGAAGCAGATCGGCGTGACGATCCCGCAGTCCATGCTGTACCGGGCGGATAAGGTGATCAAGTAGGCGATAGGCACGAGGTGGTCGGCTCCACGGCAGATCGTTGACTTAGTTCACTACTTAGGCTACACAAGAACGATGATTCGGCTGAACATTCACGAAGCAAAAACTCATCTTTCGCGTTACCTTGGAAGGCTTGCTCGCGGAGAAACCATTCTTTTGTGCAAGCGAAATATTCCGATTGCGGAAATTCGTCCGCTGCCGCCTCAGCGGAAAGCCAAGCGCCCGATTGGCTTGGCGAAAGGAAAGTTTAAGGTCCCGCGCGATTTCTTTAAACCCCTTCCTGCTGAATTCATCAAAGCGTTTGATGGCGAGCAACCGTGAGGGTGTTGTTGGACACCGCCACGTTCCTGTGGGCGGTCAGTGACGCGCCCGAGTTTTCGGACGACGCGCGCGAAATATTCGCGGATCCAGACAACGAAATCTTCCTGAGTTCAGTCTCCGCGTGGGAGATCGCTGTAAAATATGCTTTGGGCAGGCTGCCTCTGCCGGAACCTCCGGGACGTTTCGTTCCGCTCCAGCGCAAGCAACATGGCATCGATCCGTTGCAGCTCGATGAAGAAGCCGCTCTG
>DASXUF010000189.1 GCA_036504975.1 Candidatus Binatia bacterium
AGGAGGCATTATGTTTCCGCACCTGAAGAATTTCAACCTGAAGCAGTGGATCGAGGAGAACCGCGGCAACTGGGGCCAGCGGCGCGTCATTTGGCAGGATTCCGATTTCATCGCCTTCGTCACGCGCGGGCCGAACAGCCGGAAGGATTTTCACATCGACCCCGGCGACGAGATGTTTTATCAACTCGAGGGCGAGCTTAACCTGCACTACATCACGCCGGATAAAACGCGCGCGATCGCCGTGCTGAAAGCCGGCGAGCTTTTCCTCCTGCCGGGTGGGGTTCCCCACTCGCCGCGGCGCGGCGAAGGTTCCTGGACGTTTGTCGTCGAGCGCAAGCGCCGTCGCGGCGAAGACGATCTCTTCGTCTGGTTTTGCGAGCAATGCGGCAACCGGCTCTATGAAACGACGGTGCGCTTCGACGATCCCACCGACGCGGTCAAATTGGCGACCGATCGCATGCGCTCGGACCGGAAATTGCGAACTTGCGCGCGGTGCGGCGAGACGTTGGCGGTTTAGCGAATCAATTCGTCTTCAGCGGCGGCCGCCTCTGCACTGCTTCGTCGGCGGCTACTTGCCGCTCAATCGTTCGATTTCCGAAACCACGCGGCGCAATTCTTCGACCAGCGAGCTTTTTTCGACGGCTCCGAACGCATCGGCGAGCGCACGGTAGTACCACAGCGTGCCTTCCCGCCCGCCGGTAAAGCGCGACCACAGCGCCTCGCCGTGCCGCCGATAGTCGCTGAGAATCGCCCGCGCGTTGTGGAGCTTGTCCGAAGCCGATACCAGCCGCACGGACGGGGATGCGGATGGGAGACGCGCGAGATAATCCTCCTTGCGCTTGCGCCACGGCGGCTTCGGCACGACGACGGAGTCCGTGCAGCCCTCGACGATCGCGGCGACGGTGTCGCCGAAACGCCGGCGTATATCGTCGATGCGCGCGAGTCCGCCGGCGTCCTCGGCGGCGTCGTGGAGCAAGGCGCCGATCGCTTCGTCCTCGTTCGCGCCGTATTCGAGGGCGATGCTCGCAACGCCCAGCAGATGGGCCAGATAGGGGATCTCGGTTCCCTTGCGAATCTGTTCCCTGTGGATGGCGGCCGCGTACTGAAGCGCCTGGTCGAATCTGGATGACAGGTTCATGACAAAGTCTCAGGTCATTTTCCTAGCTCGCCCATGCTTGCCGATTTGCGCAATTGCGCAAACGTGACAAGCATCGCTCAGGCCGTCATTTCGACGTTTCGGGAATCCGAAACGTGGAAGCGTCGCATGATTTCTGTGTTTTGAGTTTCTTTCGCCGACTCAAGGCGCCTGGTCGAATGTAAATTCCATCGAGGACCGATCTTCAACGCGAGCGGATTCATTGCTTGTAAAGCCGCTTTACGAACCCGCTATCTTCGATTTCCTTTAAGATAGAGGAATCGATGAAGTCATTGGGATTGAGCGTTTTGGCTTGCGGTCGGCTTTTAGCCAGATGATCGAGGATGGTCTGGATTCCCTCCGGACTGGGGTAAGGAACGGCGCGAATCAGCCGCTGGGAGTATTCCTGATAGACGTTCTGCATCAAAGAGAGATCATCCAGGCGGGCGTATTTTTTCAGAGTGGCGAGAGCAAGGTCCTTCCTGGTCTTAAAGAGTTGTATCCCTTCGAGATAGGCCTTCATGTAACCGATCGCCGTCTCGCGGCGCTCGCGCACGAGGCTCTTGCGCGTGCCGATCCCGTGCAGTGTGTAGGGGACGTCCAGGCGGCTTAGATCGAAGAGAAGATGCGCTCCCGCTCTCAGGGCGGCCGTCGCGAAAGGCTCGGATATCACCGCCGCGTCGATCGTCTTTCCCTGCAGCGCCGCGACCAGCTCGGGTTCGCCGCCGATTTGGAGAATCGCCGCATCTCTATCGGGCACGAGCCCCCAGCGATCGAGGGCATAGCGAATCGAAAAATCGCTTGCGCCGCCCAGGCGCGAGATGCCGATGCGCTTGCCTTTCAACGCGCCGAGTTCGCGGATTTCGGGCTGTGAAATTATCTTGAAGGTGAAAGTGTTGAGCGTTGCCGTGAGGCCGACAAAGTCGGCGCCGCCCATGTTGGCGTTGATGTTGGCAACGCCGCCGCTCGTAAGGAAGCTGATCTCGCCCGCCAAGGCGGCTTGGATCGCTCTCGAGCTGACCGGAATATACAGCAGCTCCACATCCAGCCCATGCTTGCGCGGAAGGTCGAGCTCCTTCATCAAATAGAGCGGCGTCATCTGAATCGCGATCGAGGTGTACGCGGCGCGGACTTTGGGAAGCCCCTGAGCATCGGCCGGAGCCGAAAAAAGACAGGACAGGAGCAGCGCGATAATTCTCAGTAACGCTTTCATCTCAGCGCTCCAGCCGATTCGCCTGCAGCCTATTTCCTCCGCAGCCAACCGTCAAGGACCGAACGAACCACCGCGGAGTTTGTCAAAGCCGCGCGGGATTGACATTCTTCCGGGCCGGGGACTATATGCGGATTAAAGTGACGGAGGTGCCGCCCTGACCACGCGCTCCGCGTTATCGATGCTCTGTCTCGCCTGCCTGGCCGCGATCCCATCCACCGCTCTTGCGCAGGGCCCGGGACTGAAAAAAATCCACGTCGGCGTGCCCGCGGTCAGCATGGGCAATATCGTCATCTTCGTCGCCAAAGAAGCGAAGCTGTTTGAAAAGCACGGCCTCGACGCCGACCCCGTCGTCATGCAAGGCTCGGGAATCGTCTCTAGAGCGTTGGTCGCGGGCAGCGTGGCGATCGCCCCGGTGGCAACCCCGACGGTGATGAACGCGGTGCTCGCCGGCTCGGACATGGTGATCCTGGCGCACACGATGCCCGGCGTCGTGCAGTCGCTGATGGTGCGAGCGGACATCAAGCGCGACGAAGACTTGAAGGGCAAGACGATCGGCGTGACGACGTTCGGCTCGCTCACTGATTTTCTCGTGCGCTATCTCGCGAAACGAAAGGGGCTCAGTCCCGACAAAGACTTCGCTCTGCTGCAGATCGGCGCCGACCCCGAGCGGCTCATCGCGCTCAAACAGGGAAAAATCCAAGGGGCGACGTTGTCCCACCCCGCCTTCATTCTGGCTCAGCGGGCCGGCTTCAACGTCTTGTGGGACTTTTTTAAAGACGTGGAATATCCCTGGAGCGAGATCGCCACGACGCGCTCGCAGATCCAGCGCGACCGCGATCTCGTGCTGCGCTACATGCGCGCCCATCTCGAGGGCATCGCGCTGTTTAAAAAAGATCCGGAATTCGGCAGGAAGGTGATCAAGAAGATGCTCCGGCTCGACGACGATTCGCTGGCCCAGGAGTCGTGGGAGCTTTTTGCCAAGCACCGTCTTCCGACGCCGTACCCGAACTTGAAGGGGATGAAAACGAGCTACGAATACGTGGCGATGACGCGCCCCGACGTCACCAAGCACAAGCCCGAAGAGTTCGTGGACTCGAGCTTTGTCGAGGAGCTGGACAAAAGCGGGTTCATCAAGAAGCTGTATGAAAAGTAAGTTGCGCGCCGCTTATTTCGACGTTTTAGAATTCTCAAAAGGTGAAAGCGGCGGACGATAGTTGCGCAATTGAGCAAACGTGACAAGCATCCGCTCAGGTCGTCATTTCAGTTTGCCGGTTCGGAAAGCTCGAGTCCTTGCAACATCTTCAACACCTCCCACGGCTCGACCGGTGCCAGCATAAACGGGTTCTCTTCGTCGATCAGGGACGGAGCGACGAGTTTGATGATCGCGGCAAACGCGCCCGTCGCCTGATAGTTTCTCTGCTCCTCCCTACGGGTAACCTGCATATCGTAGATCTGCCCGGCCTCGAAGTTCATCCTGAACGCGAACCGCCCTTTCGCCTTTTCCTCCTCGACCGAAATTTCATGCTCGCCCGGCGCGATATCGACAACCAGAAATTCGCCCCGCGCCAGCCTCCCCACGGTTGCGCCGGCGATACCCAGACGCGCCCATTCCGCTCCGAGGTAGGAGTCGTTCAGGCGGAGAAAAATGATTCTGGCTTTATCCGCAGGCGCCGGCTGCGTGGCAAAGTCCGTCTGCGAAAATCTCGGCCGAACCGGCGCACAGCCGGCGAAGAGGACCAGCAGCGCGAGGAGCGCAACGGACCTGAGGCGCGCGCTTCGATCCAGGTCTACGGGGCAAGTGGGCATGTAGTCTTCTTATAGCGTCGGAAAATCAAGATTCAAGATCGACCCCAGGAATTCCCATGACACGTGGAAGGGCCGTCTGTTTTGGGTTTGGACACTGGCTCGGTGTCATTTGTTATCCTAAAAACTAGCCTGACCCGGTTTTCCTCCCGGTGATATTTGCGCATTTGCGCAATTGAGCAAACGTGACAAACATCGCTCGGGTCATCATTTCGACGTTTTGGGAATTGCCGAAACGTGGAAGCGTCGCGAGTCACAGGCCTATTGAGAGGCCCTCAAGTTGACACGACAGAGCCTTATCGGATACTCTCCGCCCCGATATGCGGATCCCGGGCTATGACTAACTTCGTATGGCACTAAATCTTAGCAAAGTAAAAGGCGCCCCGGTGGGTCGTAAAATACGATTCTTGGAACCTGCGCCAGAGCCTTCGGACTCCGGCAAGGTATCGGCGGAAGGAGAGTTCATTTATGAGCCCGCCGCCGTCGAAGACATTGTCGACCCAATTGCCGGTCATCACGATAGCGTCTATGGAATCTATCATGAGGTGGAAAAGCCTTTAAAAGCGGATGGTCAACAAGTCAGAGAACAGCACACGATCGGCAATTATAATAAGATGCCTTGGATTTCATACAACGGACAGAAATGGGTGCCTGCAAGCGAGCTCGAGCGTGCTCTGGATAGGGAGAGGCGCGCCGGCACGATAAGAATGCTCAAAGGAAAACTGCCGGAAGAATTCATTAAACCGGAATTTAAAGCGATCGCGGCTGCTCTGGGTGGAGAAACGAGAAAATACGCACAGGTGATTTCGAAGTATCTTACGACTTACTTTAAGAGATAGAAACAATTATGCAATAATCCGCTCGCCTCGCCAACCTCTTCTCCCTCTCCACCTGTTGCCTGTTTCGCTTCCGCTGAGGATCTCGTTGCCGTTCTTACAGTCAGGTTTCAGCGGTGAAAGCGGCGCGATGGATGCTCATTTGCGCAATTGAGCAAACGTGACAAGCATCGCTCAGGTCGTCATTTTGACGTTTCGGGAATTCCCGAAACGTGGAAGTGGGTTGATTTTGATTTCTTATTCTCGCCTCACGCTGGAGCCTGTTCGAGCTAGTCGAAGGGCCTCGTGCCGTTTGCGCGTGATTGGACTCTTGGTGCGCCCATTTTCATCCGCTGAAAATGAAGAATTTGCGCGCCGCATAATTGATCATCAAGGCGGCGACGAGGTTCGCGCCAAAGGCATAGGTCGTCAGCAGGCCGAATCGCCGGATCAACAAACCCATGAGCCCGGTACCGATCGCAATGGCCAAACCTGAAACGAGATAAAACAAACCGATTTCCACGAGCCAGTGATGACGGCCCGGAACAAAGACCCAGGTGACGTTGAGAATGTAGGCGACGAAATTTGAGATAACAAAAGCGACGCCGTTTGCCTTCATGGAATTTCGCGACCGGGTGGCATCCTCCAGCTCCTCAACCCGCAGGCTGAAGAGCCTTAAGAACCAATCATCCGGCTGTAATGCAAAAAACATTTTCCACGCGGCCAGGTGAAACACCAATATATGGGCCGCGGTGGCTACGGTTCCGCTGAGTACGTACTTGACGAATTGAACCAGATTGCCCGTGTCGGCGCTCACAAGTTGATCGATGATATTCAAATGGTCATCCTTCACGGTGATGTTAGGGTGTTTGTCGCTGCTTAACAACAATTCCAGCGTGAATTGTCAAATTACTTGCGATTTCCGAGGCGAGGACGTCGGGATCGACGTTTTGAGAATTCTCAAAAGGTCAAAGCGGTGCGATGGATGCTCATTTGCGCAATTGAGCAAACGTGACATGCACCGCCAAGGTGCTCATTTTGACGTTTCGGGAATTGTCGAAACATGAAAGCGTGAATCTACCGTTGGGCTTGGCATGATTCTTCCGAAGATATCCGGGAAGACTACAAGCTCACCCAGGATCAAATTACGGCCGCTCTCGCCTACGCGACCCATGTGGCCGGGCATCTTCCCCCGCCGTAAAGTCCGCATGATCATTTTGCTGGATGAGAACTTCCCCGCTGCGGCTTTATACCCGGCTTCGAAAAGATGGATTCCAAGTACAGCACATACTGCTCGGCCAGCGAGTAATTCAAGACAGGCAAATCATGGCCCGCTTGATGCGGGAAGAGCTGCTTCACGCAAGACGAAGATTTCGTAGACGCGGTCTCTATCCTACAATAAAGGTTCGCGATCCCCTTTTTCTTCCCCGCCACCGAAACGGGCGGCCGCGTCATCTGCCTTTTTTTTCTTTCACTTCTTCTGCGCCTTGGATGGCGTCCGCTTCTTCAATGCCTCGTCGGCGGCGATCTCCTTGCCGGTCTCGTCCACGTAATGGATATCGAAAGCCGTGTCCGCGCTATTGAAGAACATGCAGCTCTTAGAGCAAGCGGCCTGGTGGATTTGGCGGCCGGGCAGGGACGCGTACGCGCCGGCACGCAAGCGAAGCTTCTTGCCGTCTTTCATCTCAAGAGTGCCCGTACCGCTAACGACCATGAGCTGCTCGTTGGCGGTGTGCCAGTGCCACGGAACGCGGCAGCCATCGGCCAGCTTCACGAGCAGGATCGAAGCCCCTTTCGTAGGATCGCCGCGCACCGGCGCTGCCGTCACGCACGCGGGCGCGCCAGCAATCGGGGCGAACTTCAACGTTTGCGGCTCGACCATCGACATATCGGCGGCCTCCCCGCCATGCGTCGGCAGTACGAACCAAGCCGACACGGCCGCTGACAAAACGACACCCAGCGCCGCGCGGCGCAAAAAACTGTGAACCATGATATCTCCTTCCTTCCAGTAGACTTCTCATACGAAAATCATCACGAGGGGCTCAAGTCAAGGTTAAAGGGGAGGTCCCGGCACGTGGACGCGAGTCATTTTGACCTTTTAAGAATTCTCAAAAGGTGAAAGTGGCACGGTGATAGTTGCTCATTTGCGCAATTGAGCAAACGTGACATGCACCGCCAAGGTGCTCATTTTGACGTTTCGGGAATTGCCCAAACGTGGAAGCGTCGGCGAGCATCCCTCATCTTTCATCCCTCATCCTTGTTAGCGCCGCGACAGCGGATTTTACCGGGCGAGGACCGCGCGGCGCGCGTTGGCGCCGAAAACCGCTTCGAGATCGGCCGCGGGCCATGGGCGGCTCTTCAACGCCGCGGCGGTTTCGTTTTCGGCGTTCGGCACGTGGGGAACGTCGGTGCCGAAGAGGAGAGCGCGCGCGCCGAAGGTCGCACGGGCGCAGTCGAGCGCCGGGCCGTGGGTGCACGCGGTGTCGAAGTAGCAGCGCTTGAGATAATGGCTCGGCGGGTGCGGGCAAGCGGAGAAGCGCTGATAACCGCGGTCGATGCGATCGATCATCATCGGCAACCCGCCGCCGAGGTGGGACCAGACGACCTTCACCTCGGAACATTCTTCGAGAACGCCGGCGAGCGCGAGGCGCGTCGCCGCCAGCGCGGTCTCGCCGGGATAGCCGACGGCGATAAAAGAGCCCGCGTCGCCGGCGGGCCCGTCGCATGGAAAAGTCGGATGGACCAGCACCGCGAGCTTGCGCCGGCTCATCTCGCGCCAGAAGTCGCCCAGCTCGGGCGCGTGGAGCTGGAACTCGCCGTAGCGGGTCGCGATGCCGACGCCGGCGGCGCCCAGGTCGAGCGCGCGGTCGAGCTCGCGGACCATCGCGGCCGGGTCGGCGCACGGCAAAACGGCGGCGAAGCAAAACCGATCGGGCGCTCGGCGGCAGAAAGCCGCGAGGCCGTCGTTAACGAAGCGCGCGGCATCGGCGGCGCGCTCGCCCGCCCAGCCGATATTCAGCGCGCCGACGGAAAGCACCGCCGTGCCGATCCCCGCCTCGTCCATCGAAGCGAGGCGCTTCGCCGCATCGCTCTGCTCTTTCGGCAGCGACATCACATGGCTGCCGCGGTAGAACAGCGACAGCCCGCGCTGGCTGTCGAGCAGCTTGAATTCAGGGTTGTCCTTGATCACTTCGGCAAAGCAGCCGTCGGGATACAGGTGGGCGTGGATGTCGATGATGTCAGCGTGTGCCATGAGGTTGCATTTACTCGCGCGGGCGCCCCCCTTGTCAATCTGTTTTCATGCGGGCCGGCTCAGGTCCACCTGTGCCCTTTGCCTTGCGTCGCCTAGTGCCTGCGCCTTTTGCCTTTTGCCTAGTGCCTGTCTTTACTTCCCGCTTCTTTGATGAGCTGCAAAACCGGCTTCATGTCCGAGAACTCGGGGTGGCCGATGTCGAGATATTTTCGCCCCTCCACGAGCCTTCCCCGCGGCGGGACGTCGTCTTTGGGGATGTCGGTCCGACGCGAGTTGGGCGGATCGTCGGGGTCGCCGAGCTTCTGCACCGCAATCTGCCCCTCGCGCGACAAGAGCCAGTTGATCAGCACCTTGGCCGCGTTCGGATGAGGCGCGCGGTTGATCAAGCTGACGGAGCCCGGGCTCGACGTGATCGCGCCTCCTTCTTTCCACGCGTTGCTGTCGAACGAATCGACCGGCAGTCCCTGGCTCTTGGCGCGCGGCGCGTCTTTGCAGGCGAGGCAGACGGCGAACTTGCCCTGAGCCAGCCAGTCCGTCAGCTGGCGGTCGTCGCGCCCCAGGTGAACGTCCATCCCGCCGAAGAATTTCTTGACGTAGCCCGGGCCCAGCGCCGGATGGTGGTAAAAAAGCCTGAGCGGTCCCCACACGCCGGTGAGCGCCGGGTCGAGCGACAGGAGCTTGCCCTTCCACTTGGGATCGAGAATGTCCCAGTACGAGTCGAACTCTCTGGCATTGACCAGGTTGGAGTTGTAGTGGAGCTGTCCCGAATAGGCGTTGGTGAGATAGGCGAAGACGTATTGCTTCTCCGGGTCGGCATACGAGTGCCGCCGCTCGTACCATTTGGATTCGTCCAAAACCTCGGGCAGGATCAGCGCCGGCCGGATCGGATCGAGGGCCTTTCCCTGATAGAGCACGTTGAAGTTCGTGCTCACGCCGCCGCTGAAGACGTCGGCGAGATATTTTTCCGCCCGGCGCTCCGCCAGGAGCCTCGTGGCGAGCTGGTTTCCGGTCCCGGTGACCGCGACCACTTTGATCTGCGGGTAGGCCTGCTTGAAGGCTTCGAGAACCGGCGCGAACTGGTAAACGTAGACGGCGACCTGCCCTTCTTTTTTCGCGGCCTCGACGACCCGCTCCCAGTCCTCCCTGGAAGCGGATTCCGCCGCGGCGGCCGCGAAGAGAAACAGCGCCGGCAAAAACGCCGCGAGATATTTCATCCCGCGGGCCCTAAACTCGCCAGGGCGTTTCCGCGATGTCGATCAGCACGTCGTCGGGATCGGTGATCCGGCACTCGGCGTGGACCCCTTCGGGCCGCGGGATCACGCGGTCGGAAAAGCCCGCCTTTCTCAAGCGCTCGCGGGTGAGCTCGACTTTGTCGACGTGAAAGCCGATGTGATAGAAGCCCGCCGGCTTCTTGTGCTCGGGACGGCGCTTGACGATGTTGATGAAGATCTCGCCGTCGGAAAGCATGACGTTGTTCGGGTGCGCCCTGGAGCGGTCGAGCTCCTTGACGCCGAACACTTCGAGGTAGAAGCGCCGCGCCTGCTCCGGGTCGTCCGAAAGAAAAGCGATGTGCCGAATGCGCGCCATAAATCGTCCTCCCGTAAGGTGAATTGATTTCTCCGCCGACCTGTATCACGGTGAACGAGGGACGGGCAAGGAGCGGGGAATTTACCGACGCGGGAGGCGCATAGCGAAAGCGCCGCGGCACGCAAAGGTCACAGCCGTTCTCGCTTCCTTGGCGGATCCTATCCTCTCTCGCCGAGCTGTAAATAGTTTCCCTCGGAATCGAAAAAGTAAAGCGTTCGGGCGGCGCTGTACCCGATAGGCCCCAGATGGAGCCGCACACCCCATTCCTTCATCTTCTCCAGAGCCAGAGCGAAATCTTCCTTGCTGGTCGAGAATGCGCTGTGGCAGAAGCTGTCCTCCTTCCAATCCCGCTCCACCGGCTTTGGACGCTCGAACAAGACCACTTCCACGTCCCCTTTGGCGGTCTGCAGGCGCAGGTTCTTCGGCCAATAACCCAGAAGCTCGAAAAATGGCCTGTTCGATTCCCTTTCGCCGACCCCCCTTCCTCTGATTTTCATTCCCAGGACGTCGACGTAAAATTTCTCCGCCCGATCGATGTCGTTTACCGGTATGCCAATATGATAGAGCCTCGTCACGGTTATCTTTCCCATCGACGTTCCCCTTTTCTTTTGGATTTCTTTTGCGAGTCGGGCCTAACGTCCTCGCCGTTTCTTCATCCGCCGCATGATTATAGGGCGGGTCCAGCATCTTTCCAACCGCTTGCCTCTGGTATTCAACCTGGATGACCGCCGTTCACCCTTCGAGAGTCTCAGGGCGAACGGACTTGGTGTTGGAATGTTGAGCAATTTCCGTTCGTGCTGAGCTTGTCGAAGCATGAAAATTCCTTTTTCAACAGTCTGTCAATGCTCGACCCCGTGAGTTTCCCTTGAGCCATCATTCTTGCTTGACTCTCGCCCTCGCGCCTCGATTGTTTTGTTTCATCTTTCAGCTTTCGTCTTTGTAACTACGGCTCTCCGAAGCATCTCGTCGCGTTGTCCCACAGCATTTTTCGCATGACCTCGTCTCCCAGGGATTTCCAGGCCAGCACCTTGTTTGTGGACTCGGGAAAGCGGGATTCCGCGTGAGGGTAATCGGACGAATACATTAAGACGCCGTCGCCGAGGAAGTCGGTGACCATTCGCGCCATCTTCTCGCCTTCGTGGATCACCAGGCTGGCGAAGAAGCGCCCGCTGGTCATGTATTCGCTGGGCTTACGAGCCAGATTGTCCGGCAGGGCGTAAGACATGTAGACCGATTGATCGTCCATACGCGCTCCCCAGAACGGGAGCCAGCCGAAGCCCGACTCGAGGATGCAGTAGCGAATGTCAGGGTACCGATCCATGATCCCGGCGCCGAAAAATGCCGTCACCGCTCTCATTGCGCCCCACGGGTGCGAGGCGGTCCGGCCGATGAACGGGTTGTCCCAGAGATCGCGGTACCCGGGATAGCCGAAGGTGAAACTGTGATGCGCGACCGAGAGGCCTGCGTCGTTGGCCGCGGCCCAGATCGGGTCCAATTTAGGGTGGTCGATGGGAACGCCTTCGGCCAGGTCGGGATAGATGCCGGCGGCCCACGTCGCGCGCGCCCATGATTTGATTTCTTCCACCGATGCCTCGATGGCTTTGCTGCTCGCCACAATGAGAGACTTGAGGCGGTGCGGGTGCGCGCTGCAGAAGTCGTCGGTAAAGCGGTGGTTGGCGCGGATAAACCCGATCTCGACCTCGACGTCGTCCGCGGCCGGGGGGAGTCCGGGAAGCATGAGCTGGACGTCCACTCCCTCCTCGTCCATATCCCGAATGCGCGCGTCCACGTCGTCATCAGCCCCGCCCGGCGTCGGAAAGCGCCCGCCCATGAACTTCGGGAAATGAAGCTCGACATGCTCCCTGGGACCCGCTTCTCCTAAAACCCTGAGCCCCTCGCGCCAACCGGTTCGTTTAATGAACCGGTAGCGGTGGCGATACGGCGGCTCGAGAATCTCGCCGGCCCAGCCGATGCGAAAGGGAACCTTGCAGCTCTCCCACTCGGGCAACCGCTTGCGCATGGCGGCATCGAAGTAGGGCTCCAGGGCTTCGGCCGAGGGACTCAAGTGCGTGTCCGAATCGAAAATCTTAAAACCGTGGCGCATGGGCGCTCCTTCCTCCCGCGCAGTGCGGCGAGTGCGAGGCTATCCATAACACGACCGCCGTCGCTCGCGCACCGGGGTGTCTTAGCGAAAGAAATCGTGGCATACTGCGTTTCATGTTTTTATCACATCGAACAATCGAGAAGTACATCGATGAAGGCAAAATCTTAATTGAGCCCGACTTTGACAAGAAAAACATACGCCCCGCCGGCATCCGTATCCATCTGGCCAAAAATCTGCTTGTGCCCGAGCCTGACCAGGTCGTAAGTCTGACGGTGGCGCAGGAGCTCAAGTACAAGGAAATAGATCTGACTACAGAGGACTTTCTCTTGGCACCGGGGCAATTCGTCCTTGGAGCGAGTTACGAAGCGATACAAACTCCGCCGAACGTATTGGCCATTTTAGACGGGAGAAGCACGGTGGCCCGTCTCGGCCTTACCGTTCATATAACCGCTTCCGTGATCGACGGAACCTTCGAGACGCCGCACGTCGCGGTGTTGGAAATAAAAAACGCGGGGAACTTTAAAGTCAGATTGAACTTCAAGGATCCGGTCGCGATGATGCTTTTTGCCGAGTTAAAGGATCCCGTAACGCAAAAAATACAGTCCCAATACGGCGGCGGTCAAAGCAAAGCGACGCCCCCGAATTTACGATTTAGAACCGGCGATGATAAATAAGTCATTTCGGCCGGCGCATGTCCGCTATCCTCTCTCTCCGAGCTGCAAAAAGTTTCCCTCGGAATCGAAAAAGTAAAGCGTTCGGGCACCGCTGTAGCCTACGGGCCCCAGGTGAACCCGCACGCCCCATTCCCTCATCTTCTCCAGAGCCAGAGCGAAATCCTCCTTGCTGGTCGAGAACGCGCTGTGGCAGAAGCTGTCCTCCTTCCAATCGCGCTCCACCGGCTTGGGGCGCTCGAACAAGACCACTTCCACGTCCCCTTTGGCGGTCGCGAGGCGCGCGTTCTTCGGCCAATAACCCAGCTGCTCGAAAAACGGCCGGTTCGATTCCCGTTCTCCCTGCCCCCTTCCTTTGGCTTTCATTCCCAGGACTTCCACATAAAATTTCTCCGCCCGATCGATCTCGTTGACCGGTATGCCAATATGGTAGAGCCTCGTCACGGTTATCTTTCCCATCGCCGTTCCCCCTGTTTTTTGCGTTATTTCATTTTTTCGTTTTCAGCTTTCATCCTTTACAAAGGCGGCAGCGGGTCCGTACCCGCGATCCGGTTGAAGAGCTTTACGGTCTCGGGATCGCGCGGGATTTCCCGAACGGCCTGCGCCTGCTCGTCCGGCATCAGCGGGGCGGCTTCGGCTCCGGTCATCTGCGCAAATTTCTTTAAGAACTCGGGGTCGTTGAAGGTCTTGCGGAAAGCCCCTTTCATGATCTCGGCGCGATCCTTGGGCGTTGCGGGCGGAAGCACAAAGGGTGACCCGGTCAGCCGGAAGTTGCGGTACATCGCGAGGACCTTTCTCTGCATGTCGGTTCGCGTGAAGCTTTCAAACGAAGGGAGCGGCTCGAACACCGGATGTTTGTCCCGGAAGGCTTTGGGGATCTCGAAGACGGCGTGAAAGTGGACCAGCCCTTTTTCGATCCACTCCGGGCTTCGGGAAACGATCGAGTGCCCGCCCTGCGACCGGGCATCCACCTCGCCCCGCAGCAGCGCCAGATCCACCTCGGCGCTCGAGTAGCCGGTGACAAGCCTCGGATCTTTGAGAGCGGCGACCCAGGCGAAGAGCCGCCCGACGATGTAATGGTGATGGCCCACGGATTCCGCGCCGATCTTTAACCCGGAAAAGCTCCGCAGCTTCTCCAGATTGTCGAGGCCGGCTTCCCTGCGTGTGACAAAGATCGCCGTAAACCTGCTGAAACCGGAGCCGAGATAAATGAACCGGTCGATGTCGTACATGACGCCGGTTTCGCCCGCGACGGCGTTGGAGACGAAGCCGCCGCCGAGAGCGCCGATGGTGAGCCCGTCGGGGCGAGCGGTATTGTATAGATAGTTGCCCGCCTTGCGATCGCCCCCGCCCGGCATGTATTCCACCACGATCGCGGGGTTGCCGGAGATGTACTTTTCCAGAAACGGCAGCATGGCTCGAATGCGCCGGTCGGAGGTCCCGCCGGGCTGGGTCCCGGCCACGATCTTGATCGTCTTGCCCTTGTAAAAATCGGCCTGGGCGCGGACTTCCTCTGTCGCGAGCAGAAAACTCGCGGACAGCGCCAGGCAAGGAAGAATTTTCCGGCGATAGCAGCCAACTTTCATCCATACCTCCCGGCTTGCGAGAAGCTGTGCGAGATTACCGTTGATCCGGCTTTTCAGTCGGCGCCTGAGCGAGATGGTTATAGTACAGGCCTAGAATCTTTCCAAGCGTTTTTCGGCGCGCACCGCGCCGCCTTTGCTCGAGGGGCTTGTATTTGACAAGACGGGAGCGAGTTGATAGCGACAGGCGAGAATGCCTCGGGCAATCCCGGGCTGGGGTCGGCAGCCCATTACACGAAGCGCGCATAGAAGTATCTGCGTAAGATAAAAACCCAAGGGAGGAGCCATGGCCAAGACTGACGCGACAATGGTCCGCGCGGAACGAGAAATGGTGACCGAAGCGGAAAAGTACAAATCTCCGTACGAGAGATGGAAAGAAGCCGAGGGCTTGCCGACGGTCCGGGGCTACTTCGTAAAGAACCTGTTGACCATGGAGCTTGCCCCGTGGAAGTCGAGCGGCGACGGCCTCTCGGCCATCGTCAACCTGGAAGGGACCGGCGGTTTCAACGACGCCCATGTCACCGAAATCCCCGCGGGAAAATCCCTCAAGCCGCACAAGCATCTCTACGAAGAAACCATTTACATTCTCAAGGGACAGGGAGCCACGTCGGTCTGGCTCGACGAGGCGAGGAAACAGAGCTTCGAGTGGCAGGCGGGCAGCTATTTCGCCATCCCCATGAACGCCTGGCACCAGCACTTCAATGTTTCCGGCACCGAGCCGGCGCGCTTCGTCGCGATGACCAGCGCTCCGCGGATCATCGATTCCTTCGACGAACACGAATTCGTTTTCGAAAACAATTTTGTCTTCAAGAGCCGTTTCAACGACGAAGAGGGCTATTTCAAGCAATCCGACCGCAAACCCGATCTGCGCCGCTGGCAGACCAACTTCGTC
>DASXUF010000190.1 GCA_036504975.1 Candidatus Binatia bacterium
AGTCGAAGTTTGCTCGGCATAGGGTGCGCGATTCTCGCGCAGCGAGACCATGATCCGAGGAACCGTATGCATCAAAAATGCACGTACGGGTCTGTGGGAGCCTCGGGCGGGCAACCGCCTGGGGCCACCCGGACGCGAACCATTAATCTCGCTCCTTGAGGGTAGCGCTAACTGATCCATCCCTTTCTCTCGGCCTGCTTCGAATACCAGATCAAAAACGCCGCTACCGCCAGCGGCATCACAATGATCATCGAGAGCTCGAAGGGACCGTAGTTGATTGGCGGACCGGCGATGCCAAGGTAAGGGATCGTTTGCACGATCACGCCAAGTAGCGACGCGATAAACAAATAGTACGCAGCCGACTTCCTGAGCAGGAGCAGAAGGCAGCCAAGCGCGCCGCCGAAAACGGCCAGCGCAAAAGCTGCGGTGGCCCATGCGGGC
This sequence comes from Candidatus Binatia bacterium, assembly GCA_036504975.1. Taxonomy (NCBI): domain Bacteria; phylum Candidatus Binatota; class Binatia (SeqCode); species Binatia bacterium. The sequence continues at coordinate 442 of DASXUF010000190.1, forward strand.
CGGCCGGCGATTATTGCTCGCTCCGATTCGGGCATTGCAGCGAGCGTGTCGGCATTCATCTGCATGAAGAAATTTACGACGCCCATGACGTTCCATATCAGCGCGACAGCGCCGATCATCCAAAAACTCCAGTGAACACCGCCAACCGTCTCATCCCTCATCGTATCCGCCTGTTATGCAACACCCTGCATTTTCGTCGCAAAGTCACGCCCGGAAGTCGGAGGAGGCAGCGGTTTACCGTCCTTTCGGTACAGTTCGATTGCCTCCTCAACGATTTGGCATAGCTCGTCGAAGACTTCCTTTTCGTCACTTCCGTGGCAGCCTCCGTAAATTAAGCCGGGAGCGCTTCCAACGTAGCACTGATCTTCTTCCGACCATTCCACAATCTTTACGTACTTAGCGCTGTCTTTCACTTTTTCGCCTCCTCGATTGCAATCCGTACAGCCCGACATTCAAGTCGAAGTCCTGCGCTGAATTGACACTTCAAATTATCATGATAATTTGAAGTGCGTGTTCAAACGATCGTTGCGCTTGCCGGCGCCGGGAACGGAGACGTTCTTTCTGTGGGGCCCCCGACAGACAGGAAAAACCACGTTGCTCAAGGCCGCCTATCCCGACGCTTATTGGATCGACCTGCTTCCTCAATTGAGTTGACGGAAAATTCAATTCGACGCCATGCGGCTAAGGCGTGGCGAAGAAAGCGAGCATGAGGCGAGCGGTTTAGCCATCGTGTTGTAAGCCGCTGCTTAGACAGGATTCATTCCTCGCCAATTTCCGGTATCGATAGATTGCGGCAGATTTTTCTGGCAAGTCGATTGGGAATTTCTGTGTGGCGGGGGATTGCTTCCACAGCACCGGTACCTGGATTCGTCCACAACGAGTGAGAACTTCCTTCTCGTTTAAGATAGCATCCATGCCTGCGAAGGTGTTGGAGCAGCGTGCTCCGCTTCATTTAATAATAACCGTCTCTTGAATGGCGTCGGGCGGAATTCCACGGAGCGCGTCCTCCCGTCGGTCCTGGAGAATGAGTTCAATCGCTTCAGCTAAGTTTTCCCGAGCCTGATCCTTGGTCCGCCCCTGGCCGTTGGCGCCGGGAATCTCAGGGCAATAGGCAATATACCAGTCTCCGTCACGTTCGATGATGGCGGTAAACTCATTTTTCATAAAACCCCCAACTCACTGAAGTATACTGCACGGCCCGTTCTCTGTCTAACTATTTGAAGACGGTTTAATCGGATCGTATTGCCGTGGCCGGAGCGGCTCGCGGGGGAGGGCTGGTCATCTTCGCGCCTCTTCTCATGATCCCGATCATGCCGCACCATAACCGACCCGGGAGGCTCGCAAGATATCCAACCGGCGCACATCTCCGAGGCGATGCAGTATCGAAGATTGGATCGGAGATTGTGAGGAATCGAAGATTGTCTAGAAAAGAAAGCCCGACCCCGATTGCCGCGCCCAAATTCTATTTCAAATATCCTCGCTCGCGGTAAAAGCGCGCCGCGCCCGGATGCAATGGGACATCGTAAGGCGACTCTTCGTCATTGGCGCAGAGCTGCGCGACGTCGAGCGGCTTATAATTATCCGTCGGCATCAAGTCCTTTCGCCTTTCGATCGTTTCACATAACGCGTAAGCCACGTCGCCGCGCATGTCGGCGCGCACGATCATCGGCCAGCCGCTGAAATCGAGGGTCTGAACGTCCGCGGCCATCCCCTCGAATCGCGCTTTAGACATGAGGGCCGGCCGGTACCCCAGCGCCGCCATATGCTTCAGGACCGATCCTTCCACGGGCAGGAAACGAAAGCCGTTTTCCAGCGCGGTGCGCGCCCAGCTTTTGATTCCCTCGTCGAAGACCGCGTCGACCGCGCCGCTTTCAATGTCCGACCGCCGCGCCGGATCGCTGGGCCTGCTTGCTAGACGAATTTCTCCGGCCCACCGGCGAATGTCCTCCAGCGTAAATCCGGCGGCGCGCAAGACTTCCGCCACCGTGAACATCGTCGAGTCGTCCTTGCGAGCGGCTTTATCCATCCGCCGGATGGAAACTTTGAGCGGGAAGCGCTGCTTTTTAATCTGAGAGATGGACGTGATCCCGGTCGATTCGCGGACGGCGAAGCCCATGACATCGTAAGAGGGGAACACGGCGAGCGCGCGCACGGGAAGGCGTTTGCGAAACGGGCCTTTCCCCCGGTAGGCCATCGTCAAAAGCACCGAAGGGTTGACCCACGCGAGCGAAAACTTGCCTTCGGCGACCGCTTTGATCGCGCCAAAACCGCCGGTCGTGAAAGAGAGGGCGATGCCCTTGCGATCGTTCGGCTTGGGCGTGAGCGAAAGTTTGAGCGCGTTGCCGAGGGGAGAATCGGTTTGCAGCACGCCTTCGGCGGCTTTCCACGACTCCGAGGAGAGCCCGCTGTCGAATAATCCGGAGGCCAATTCCAATAACCCCCGGGCGCGCTGAATGCCCGCGTTGTATCGTTTTATTTGAACAGGCATTAGCGGCAACAGGCAATAAGCAGCTTTCAGTCGAGAAGCTTGCGCGCGAGCTCGGCTGCCGGCTCACGCTCTTTGAGGATTTTTTCTTCCGACTGATTTTCGAGCTTCGTGTACTGCTCCGGGGTAAGGTTATCTTTTGCGGCAATGACGCCGAACTCTTGTAACCATTTGGTATCGACGTCGAGGCGGCGCGTCCCCTGGCCCATCGCTCGCGAATAGGTTTCCTGTCCTTCCTGCCCCAGGAACCAGTTGAGGAACACCTTCGTCGCGTTGGGATGGGGAGCGCCTTTGATGATCGTCACGTTGCCGCTGCCGCCGCTTACGTAACTTTCGTCGCGCGGAATGTGCGCCGACTTCACGGGCAGTCCGGCTTTGGCGAACGGAAGCAATGAATAATAACTAAGGCCGACGACCAGCGCGATCTTTCCCTTGGCCAGACTTTCCGCCAATACCCGTTGGTCCCGGCTGAGGAACAGTTTCTGGCCCGCCAGCTTCTTCAAGTAGTCCTCCCCCTTGAGCTTCCAGAGAAAAGACCACATCGAAGCGCCCGCGCCGGGATTACGCGGATCGAGGTAGCCGATCTTGCCGGACCATTTGGGATTCAGCAAGTCGGTCAAGGAACGAATATCCTCGGGCTTGACATGATCTGAGTTGCACCAGATGTTCTCGACTTGATAGGCCTGCGAGGCGTAAACGTAACGCTTCGCGTTGTCCACCCAGATGTGCCCGTTCCACCAGTTGTTCGGCTCTTTGATTTCCTTGAGCATCATCGCCGGTTCGAGGGGAGCTAAAAGACCTTCGGAGAGGAGCCCCGTGACCATCGATTCGCTGCCGCCCATATGAAGATCGAAATATGGCACGCCGGACTTCGCCTCCTGCTGGATTTTCGTGATGATGGAGGCGGCTCTGCCGGCATTGAGCTCGGCCTCGATGCCGAAGCGCTGTTTGAAAACTTTTTCTATTCCTTTTCTCAGCTCGGCGCTGGCGGGGATGGAAACGACCACCTTGCCTTCCTTCTTCGCCGCCTCTATCGTTCTTTCCCATTCGCCGGCGGAGGACGGTTTCGCCTCCCCGGCGTGCGACCCTCCCGCTCCGAGCAGGGCGAAGCAAGCCAGCGCGCCAAGGGATAGGAAAATTTTCAATCGGAAGTACAACTTTTATGCGCCCGCTTTGTCGTCAAAGTTGATGTTGCTTGACATATAGAGGCTCCGTCGATAAGAAGTCAAGGAATCAAGCGCGCTTGACCGTCCTCAGGATCCGCAATGGGTAACGTCTCGCCGCCGACCGAAACCAATCCCGAAGTCCTGGAATCGTATTTCGAGAAATACCCCGACGTTCCCAAAGAAACGATTCTCAAGCAACATCTTCTGAGCCTCGGTCATTGGTTCAGCGACGCCGCGCTCCAGGCCGCCGAAGGCGCGCTGGTCAAGTCCTACCGATTGTTCTCCTACGATCTCGTGCCGATGTCCGAGTTCAAGAGGGGCGAGCATCGGCGCGTTCCCGAGCACTTCGTCATCCTCAACGGGCCGTACGGCATGCGTCCCGTGGCGATTCAAACTTCGCTTTCTCCTCACTCTCCCTACCTGATCGACGTGGTCGACGGCCGCCTTGTCATGACGACAGGGGGACGGGTCTTAGCTGATGTCCGCTTCCCGAAGACGCCCGACTACTACGCGAAGAGTTTGCCGGACGGCACTCCCTATCATGAGATCGTCGCCTTCGGCGCGTTCATTACGATTTTTCGCAATTGCCAATACTGGGGCGCGAAGGAAGAGTGCAAGTTCTGCGACATCAACGAGAACGCCCGGCAGATGAAGCTGTCGCGCGACTTCACTTTGAAGGCGCCGGTAAAATCGGTGGCGGATGTCGTGCGCGTGTGCGACGAGGTCGCGAGCGACGCCCGGAGACTCGGAGTCGCCCCGCCCGGCTTCGTGCTGAGCGGCGGCACGATCACCAAGACCCTGCACGGCAAGAGCGAAGTGGATTTCTACGAGGAGTACATCCGCGCCATCAAAGCGAGCACGGCGAAGCCAAGAATCACCTTCGAGGTCAATGCCCGGCCGCGCGAAGAGGTGGCGCGGTACAAAGCCGCCGGCGCCGACCACATTCACTTCAACATGGAGGTGTGGGATAGGCGCCTCTTCGAATGGATCAATCCCGGCAAGGCCGAGCGCGTCGGATGGGACAACTGGGTGCGCTGGATGTGCGACGCGGTCGAAGTCTTCGGCCCGGGAAACGTGCAGCCGAGCTTCGTCTCCGGCGTCGAAATGGCGCGGCCCCACGGCTTTCAATCCGTTGCCGAAGCGGTCGACTCGACCACAGGCTGTTTCGAATACTTGATGTCGCGGGGAATCATGCCGCGGCCGCAGCAGTGGCGGCGCGAGCCGTCGACGGCGCTCTGCAAGGAAGCCGAGCAGCCGCCGGTGCCGCTCGACTATTACGTGCAGCTCACGCGCAATTGGTACGAGTGCTACGAGAAATATCGCTCGCAGCTGCCCCAGTTCGGCAAGCGCAAGGCCGGTCTGCTCGCGGAGCGCAACCTGCTGGGTCCAGTGCACGGCGCTTACGGCGACTACGTCATGTTGAAAGAGAATCTTTTTCCGGACGATATCGAAGAGCAGATCAACCGGCGCAGCGTGCCGTTCGAAAATCTCGAGGGAGGCGCAAGTGTTTCATGACATTTCCGCCGACATGCAGCGGGTGATGCGGGAGCTGGAGGACGAGACGGCGCGGAACCAGCCGTGGCTGCGCTCGGTCGATACGGACGTGGGGCGCTTGCTTTCGCTTCTGGCGATGTCGGCGCCGCAGGGCGTGTTCCTCGAGCTCGGCAGCAGCGGCGGATACTCCAGTCTGTGGCTGTCGCTCGCCGTGCGCGCGAAGGGCGTCACGGTCACGACGGTCGATCTCGACGAAAACAAATTCGCCCTCGCGCGCGAGAACATCTCGCGCGCCGGCGCGGCCGGCTCGGTTCAGGCCGTCCACGGCGACGCGTTCGATTACGCGACCCGTTTCGAGGAGATCGCGTTTTGCTTCTCGGATATCGAGCCGCCGGAGAACAACGCCAAGGTCTACGAGAAGATAGTCCCGCGCCTTGTGCCCGGCGGGTGGCTCGTCATCGACAACGTGACTTCGCCGCGCGTCCAGACCGACCTTCTGAACCGCGCGCGCACCGATACGCGAGTGGACTGCGTGCTCCTGCCATTTCCAAAGGGAGATCTCGTCTGCCGGAAGTGCTGAGTGGCTGAGATTCAGATCCGGTAGAGACTTGCCGCGTTTTTCCACAGGACCTTCTCGCGCGTTTCCGTGGGGACGCCCTGCATGCAGCGCTCGATCGTCTCTTTTGTCCGCGGCCAGCTTGAGGTTGCCAGCGGAAACTTGGTGGACCAGAGAATATTATCCGCGCCGACGTAATCGGCGAACGGCGCGACCGCGTCGTACCACGAGGTAAAGCAGCACTGGCGGCGAAACATCTGCGAGGGCTTCAGCTCGTAGCCTTCGCGGGCGAGACCGTCATGATCGAACTGATGGTCGGCCCATTCCAAGTACAGCATGCCCCAGCTGAGCGCGCTTTCGGCGAGCACGACGCGGAGCCGCGGATGGCGCACGAGCACGCGCGAGAAAGAAAGCAGCGAGATCACGAATACGCTGGCGACGGGCCGCGTCACGGCATCCAGGGCCTGGGCCAGTGCCGGGTCGAGTCCGGCAGGCGGAACGTACTGCAGCTCGGGCGATGCGCCGGCGTGAAGGCAGAGCGGCACTTGCAGCTCTTCGCAGACCGCCCAGACCGGATCGTACTCGGGTCCGCTCACGTGCGGCACGTCGCGGAGGTGCATGGGAAGCGAGGGAAAAACCACGCCGCGATGGCCTTTGGCGACGGCGCGGCGGATCTCGGCGATGGTCGCTTCGGCGGGCCAGATCGGCACGAGGCACTGCGGGATGAAACGCTCGCTGGCCGAAGCCCACTCGTCGATCAGCCAGTCGTTGTAGGCCTGCACGCAGGCGAGCTCCAGCTCGGGATCTTTCAATCGGCCGAAGACTTCTCCCGCCAGCCCCGCCACCGTCGGATAAAGCGCCGAGTAGTCGACGCCGGCATCGTCCATCGCTTTCAGCCGCGCAGACGGCCGATAGGCGGCCGGCGGAACCTCTTCCCAGCGGCCGGGCTCGCGGTTGCGGTCGGCCATCAAAGCGCCGGCGTTGGCCGCGCGCCCGTCGAGGACCGTCTCGCCATCGACCAGCCACCGCTCCGTGCCGTCGGGCGCGCGCTCGAGACGGGGAACGCGGTCGCCCCACTTACTCTTTGAAAGCCGGCTCGTCCAGAGATCCGGCGGCTCCTGGACGTGGTCGTCGACGCTGATCAAGCCGTATTTCAATTGCACGGAAGCCGCCGTCAATTATTTTCCGCCGGAAAGGTGGCGTCGATGCGGTAAACGCGCAGCGCGTTTTCATAGAGCACTTTGCGGCGATCGTCCGGCGGCACGCCTTCGAGCACGCGCTCGACCTCTTGCCATGAGCGCGGGTAGTAGGACGCCACGTGCGGAAAGTCCGACTCCCACATGATGTTGTCGATGCCGATGTCGTGGCGGAGCTTGATGCCTTCCGCTTCGAACCAGAAGTTCACGTACATCTGCCGCCGCACCGTTTCGCTCGGGCGCGTGGCGAGGCCCGCGGTCCACAGGCGGCGCGATTCCCATTCGTGATCGCACGCGGCCAGGACGAAGTTGAGCCCGCCGATGCCGGCCTCGGCGAAGACGAACTTCAAGCGCGGAAAGCGCTCGGTCAGGCCGGAAAAGATCAACTGCGGAATGACCTGCGCCGGCGTGACCGCCGACGTCGCCGTCATCGCCGAGTGGGCCTGGCGCGGCGAGTAGCCGCTCCACTTGCGCACCGACGAACCTGCGCGCAGACCCGCCGAGCCGTGGATGTGGACCGGGATGTCGAGCTCCTGGCAAATGGTCCAGACCGGATACCAGTACGGATCGGTAAGGTGAGGGAGCCGTTTCGGCGCTTCGCCGAGGCAGTTGATGCCGCGATGGCCGACCGACGCCGCGCGCTTGATCTCGCGCGCGATGGTTTTCGGCTCGCTCAAGTACGGCAGAATCGCGAGCGGCAGGTAGCGGTCGCTGGCGCGCACCCACTCGCCGAGCGCGTCGTTGTAGGCGCGCACGGCGTCCAGCTCGAATTCGGGGTCTTTGAATTCGAAAAACGTTCCGCCCGGCGGATTGGGAAAGAGCACTTCCGCGTCGACCCCGTCGGCATCGAGCGCCTTTAGCCGCTCGCGCGGGTCGTAAGCCGTCCTCGGAACCTCTTCCCACCGCTTGGGATAAGTCGGAAACGGCTCGCCCATGACCGCGGGGCAGTTGCAGACGTTGCCGTTATGGACTTTGCCGTAGATGGACCAGCGGTGAACGCGCTGTCCGTTGTCCTGCACCTCTACGACATGAGGGATTTTTTCGTCCCATTTGCCGGCCGACATCCGGGAAGTGTAAGTCTCGGGATCGAACGCCGCGTGCGAGTCCGCGCTGATCAGCTTGTGTTTGATTTCCATAGGGCAAGACATAGCCGGAATTTCGCGTGCAGGCAAGTCTGAGAGTAGTGGTTCAATTTGCCAAATTTTGTAGGGGCGACCCTGCGTGGTCGCCCGTCCGAGAGGGGCAGACACACAGGTCTGCCCCTACACGATGCGTCGTCGAAATCAAACTGAACCACTGCCCAGATTGACATGGGCTTGCCTCTGCCTATAGATAGAACGTATCTCACCCCAACTCAAAAAGGAGGAAGCCATGGCGGGACTCAACGAATTGAAAAAAACGGTGAAGGGGTTGGTGATACCGATCCCGGCGGTATTCGACGGCAAAGGCGAACCGGACCTGCCGATGATCGAAAAGCTGACGGACTGGTATCTCGACGCCGGCGTTCATGGTTTCTTTATCCTGGGATCGCAGGGACAGGGGCCCGCCTGCCGGATCGATCAGCGCAAAGCCGTGGCCGAAACGGTCGTGCGCCGCGTCAACAAGCGCGTCCCGGCTATTGTGCAGGTCGGGGCGGTGGACCCCTACACGAGCATCGAGCTTGGACTGCACGCAAAGCAGATCGGCGCCGACGCGATCGGAGTCGTAGGACCTTACTATTACAGCGACCGCAACGAGTGGGAGCTGATCGAGCACTACAAGATGGTGGACAAGGCGGTGGGGCTGCCGATGCTGCTTTACAACAATCCCGAATACTCCGGCTACCCGATTTCACCGGCGACGATGGCGAAGCTGCGCGAAGCCGCGCCGAACATTTTCGCCGCCAAACTCGCGATGGGCAACATCGACCAGGCGGTGAACTATCTCCGCGTGCTATCGCGCGAGTTCGTGCTGTTCATTCCGATCACGCAGATGCTGCCGGGCATGCTGATCGGCGTGAAAGGGAGCATCGCGGCGGGGACGCCGGTGACTGTGCCGGAAGCGGGCGTCGAGCTTATCGAAGCGATTTGGGCCGGGGACTTGGAGCGGGCGCAGAAAATCCAGGTATTGTTGCTGGAGCACGGCGAGCGCATGGCGCCGATCCGCGCTTACGGGAGGCGGATAACGCTCGAAGGGCTCCGCCTGCGGGGCCTCGACGTCAAGGAGTACCCGCGCTGGCCGACCAAGCCGCTCACGCCGGAGCATCAAAAGCTCTACGAGCAAAGCATGACGCGCATTGTCGATGAGCTGAGCGCGCTCGCGGGGCGGAGCGCGGCGCGGGAGAGAAAGCTGGCGGTCTAGGCCGGGACTCAGCCCCTCGGCTTGCTAGACGGGAAAATTCACCGTTAAACATCCTCTACGTAGGGTACGCTGTCCTCTTTGCGTCACTTCCTTCGTGTTCTTCGTATGCAGCCTATACGGTTGCTTGTCTAGCCGGTGAAAGTCCGGTCGCGGGAATTGGTTGTTTGCCCGCGTAGTGATACTCGACACCCCCCTAACAGCATAACGTCGCAGAGAGATTCTTCGCTTGCGCTCAGAATGACAGTCAGCAAATGTCATCCTGATGAACGGAGTGAAGGATCTCGTCCTAAGTCTTACGGTATCAGCAACACCTTGCCCGTCGTCTTCCGGGCTTCGAGCTGGCGGTGCGCCTCGGCGGCTTCGGCGAGTGGAAAGGTTTTATCGATTCTGAGCTTGAGTTCGCCGGAGGCGATCCAGGTGAAGAGATCATTCGCCCGCTGGAGCAATTCTTCTCTCGTGATGGCGTAATGAGCCAGCGTCGGCCGGGTCACGAACAGCGATCCCTTGGCGGCGAGCGTGCCGAGATTGAACGGCGGCACGGGGCCGCTCGACTGTCCGAACAGAACCAGATAGCCGCGCGGCCTCAAGCAGTCGAGACTTTTCTCGAACGTGCTCTGGCCCACGGAGTCATACACGACATTCAGGCCGCGCCCGTCGGTCAGCCTCCTCACTTCGGCTAAAAAATCTTTCTGCGTGTATAGAATGATTTCATCGGCGCCGGCCTCGCGCGCAAGGCGGGCCTTTTCATCGGTAGAGACGGTGCCGAAAATCGTCGCGCCTCGACGCTTGGCGATTTGAACGAGCAACAATCCGACGCCGCCGGCCGCCGCGTGGACGAGCGCCGTGTCGCCTTTCTTGAGCGGATAAGTGCTGCGGGTCAGATAATGCGCCGTCTTGCCTTGAAGCATCGTCGCCGCGGCGGCGCGGCTGTCGATGTTCTTCGGAACCGGAACCAGCCTGGAAGAGGGGACGACCGCATACTCCGCGTAGGCGCCCGGCACCATCGAATAGGCGACGCGATCGCCGATTTTCACTTCCGAGACACTGGGTCCCACCTGATCGACCACGCCGGCGGCTTCCATCCCCAACGTAAAAGGGAGCTTGAGCTGATAGAGCCCGGTGCGCTGGTAAACATCGATGAAATTTACACCGATCGCCTCGATCTTGACACGCGCCTCTCCCGCGCCCGGCTCGGGAACCGGGACGTCTTCGTAACGCAGGACTTCGCCGCCGCCATACTGATGCACGCGAACCGCTTTCATTGTGAGCGCTCCTTTTTTTGGGGGGAGATCAAGGGACGGGAAATACCACGATCTCGGTCGGCTGCGGCAATTCCTGCTTCGAGATTTTCATCACCGGCTGGCTCAGCCTGCGAACGCGGCCGTTGCCCCGGATGTAGTTGTCCACCGCTCCTTCCCAGTCGTAATGCATCGGCACCGCAATCTTCGGGTTTACCTGCTTGGTGACTTCTCTCGCCTCGGTCGCCGTTACGGTGAACATGCCGCCGGCGATGGGCTGGAGCAGAATGTCGATTTTTCCTAATAACTTGAGCTGAGCCGGCGTGAGCTCGTGGCCCAGATCGCCGAGATGCGCGATGCACACGTCGTCCACGCGGAAGACGAAAATGGCGTTTTTCCCCCGCTGCAATCCCTGGCTCTTGTCGTGATAGGCCGGCACCGTATAAACGGAAACGTCGCGGATGCTCGTGTGCACGTTGTTCCAGTTCTCGCCGCTGGGAGTGAGGCCATGAAAGATGGCGGGATTCCCTTTGGCCATCCAGACGGCGCTGTGCGGTCCATGCGGGTGGCTCGCTGTGACGATGTTCTGAGGAAACATGGCCGAAGGCATGTCGCCGCGTCCGTGCGGGTCCGTCAAAATCCGCGTTCCCTTAGACGAAACGATCTGGAACATGGCGTGGCCGAGCCATTCGACCGATACGGCGGCGCCGGGCGCAGCCGCCGCGCGCATCACGCGCGCCTTTACGACCTCGATCTCGTGGCAGAAACTTAATGCGCGACTCGGGAAACTTACAATTAAAATAAGAGCGAAGAAAATTCCGGTGAGCTTGCCTACTTCCTCTCCCTTGATGGGAGAGGAATGAGGTGAGGGTGACCGGACCGTGCGGCGCCCCCTCACCCTAGCCCTCTCCCGCGAGGGGAGAGGGAACATTGAACCGAGGCACAGTTCAAGTTTCTGTATCATTGTCGTTTGCACTTTTCGCTCGACGTTTTCGGCTTGAAATTCAAAACCCAAAATTCATCATTCATCATTTTCTCAGATCATTCCCCATTTTCTTCTGAGCCACCACTCGCTGCTTAAAAGGATCAATATAATCGAGAAAGTCGTGAGCGTGCTCCACAGCGGAATTTCCGTTCGCTCCACGATCTCCGAGGGAGCGAGAAGATTGAGCTTCGCCGCGACGCGCTCCAGGCTGGCGGCGTTAAGCTCGGCGCCCGCGATGAACTCGCCGCGGCTCGTCTCGGCGATCTGCTTGAGCAGCTCGGGCCGCGGCCTGCCGTCTTCCGCCTCCGCGTAGGGAAAGGCGACGGAAAAATTCTTTCGGTCTCTGCCGAGCGTCTTGCCGCCGAGCTGGGCTTCGGCTTCGATCCGATAGGCGCCCTCTCTGGCGGGCGTGAAATCGGCCCGGTATTGGCCTTCCGATTCTTCGCTTGCCTCGAGTCTCGTCTGCTCTCCTTCGGCGCCCGTGACGACGATCTTTAAGATGGCGTGCGCCGCCGGCGTGAAGTCGTCGTTCAAGACCTGGATCTTGAACTCGCTTTTCTCTCCCGGCGCCCTGGGGCCGCCGACCGAGCGGATCTGCACCTGCTCGAAGGTCGGCTCCTGGGCGAGCCAGCGCACGCTGTGGCGGATGAGCTTCAGATGGTTCTGCGGGCTCTCTCTGGCGCCGACCGCGCCGAAGCTCCAGCGCCAAATATCGTCGCTCATCAGCGCGAGCGTACGGCCCTTGCCGAACCTGCCGACCGTCAATAACGGCGGACCGCCGCCGGCGCCGTCCTCGGCCGCTTGCAGCAGCGTTTCGCCTCGGCTTCTCGCGACCAGGTTCAGGCTCGTCAGCGGCGGCATTTTTTTCCACGCCTCTTCGTTTGCCTGCGGGTCCGGCAAAAGGCGCGTGATCGGATGCGCCTTGCCCGACGAGGTCAGGATGCCCCGCGCGCGTGTCTTCATCCGGTATCTTCCTTTGCCGTCGAGCTCCACCGGCAGCACCTCGCGCAGCGGGCTCTCGGCGTAGCCGCCGCTGTCGAAGGAGCGGATGCCGCCCATCATTGCCAGCCCGCCGCCGTCGCGGACAAAGTCGCGCACGCGCTCGAGGTACTGGATATTGAAATAGGAGCGGTAGGAAAAATCGTCGAGAAACACGACGTCGAAATTTTTGAGCTCTTCGAGGAAGATCTCGTCGATCGGAAACGGAATCAGGCTCAACTGGCTTTCCGGCACGTCGACCACGTCGGTCGGCGTACGCAGAAACACGAAAGAGACGAGATCGATGAATGGATCTTGCTTGAGCGCCATACGGAGAAAACGGTAATTCCAGGCGGGCGAGCCGGAAAGCGTAAGCACGCGCAGCTTGTCGCGCTGAACCTCGACGCGGAATTCCTTGTGGTTGTTGTCCGCGATCTGCTCGCCGGGCTGGGCCGCCGCGCTGACGCTGAAGCTGTGCGCGCCGATCTCTTTGGGCGTGTAGGCGAGCGTGATGCGCTGCTCGAAGGCGTCTTTGTCGATATTGACCGAGCGGGTGGCGACGAGATTTTTTCCGCGGTTGAAGTAGAGCGGCACGGTTTTTCCCGCCAGGCCATAGGCCTGGACCAGGAGGTCGAGCTTGAACTCCCGGCCGCGAAAGGCGAATTCCGGCGCGGTGAGGTCGGCGACGCGGAGATCGACGAAGCCCTGGCTCTCGCCGAAGCCGACCGTGAAGATCGGAGCCGAAACCGCGCCGGAATCGATCGCTCCCTTGCTTTCTCCGTTGGCGATCCCGTCGGAGAAGACTATGATCGCGCCTTGCGGCCCGGCGTCGCGGCTCGCTTCTTTCAAAATTTCCACCAGCCGGGTGCCTCGTCCTCCGGCCGAGAGCTTGGAAATCTCCGACGGCGCGACCGGGTCGAGGCTGGTGTTGAACTGGTAAACGCGCAGGTCGTAGTCGCGCGCCAGCTTCTCGATCAGCGGCTCGTTTCCGCCGAGCAACTTTTCCTTGACAAGATCGAGCCGGCTCTTTCCGGACGCCGCCGGCAGCGCCATGCTCTGCGAAGTGTCGATCAAGAGGCTCAGCGGCCGGCGGAGTTTCGTGACGCGCTTGTGGATCAATCCGGGACTCAGCAGGAAAAAAATCAGCGCGGCATAGACCACGCTCCGTAGGAGCGTCAACCATGCGGCCCGTTGGGTGCCGAGGCGCTGCTTGAGGCCGATGAATTGGAACGCCACCGCAGCCAGCGCGCCAAGGCCGACGGCGATTACGACCCACCAGGACAGACCGCCGGCAAAAAACATTTCACTCATGTCTGCATCGCCTTATATTTTCCCTTGGCGCCCTCTGCGTCTTTGCGCGAGGCTACCCTCTCCCTCACCCTCTCCCGCACGCGGGAGAGGGAAGGGGTGAGGGCGAAGAGCACGAAGCGCACGAAGTTCGGATCATGAGTCAAGACAGCACCTTCCTATCTCGACAGCCGCCGCTGGATGAAAGGCACGTGGATCAAATCGTCTTTGTAGTTCTCCGTCATGGCGTAAAGGATGAGATTGATTCCCAGGTGAAATGCGTCTCGCCGCTGCGGCTCGCCGCCAGGCGTGCACGGGTTGATCCAGTTGCCGAGCTGGTCGCGCTCCCAGGCGCCGCCGAGATCGTTCTGGCAATAAACGACCGGCGTCGTGGCGCCGATGTTGATTCCCTCGACGTAGGGGCGGACGATCCTGACGCCGCCGATGCGCCAAAGAAGATAATAGCTCCGCAGCGCCGGATGGGCCGTGGGCAAGCGGCTGAACTCCTTCTCCGGGAAGATCCGCTTCATCTCCCGCCGGAGACTCTGGTCAAATCCATAGCCGGGCTGTCCCAGGGCGTCGTCGACGAGCAGGAATCCTCCGTAGGATAGGAAACGCCGCAGAATGTCGATCTCGTCAAGGTTGAACGGCTCGAACTCGTATTTGCCCGACATGTAGAGAAACGGGTGGGAAAACAGATCGGGGTCGGTGAGAGTCATCTCGCGGCGCGCCGGCGCGGCCTCCACGCTGGTGCGTTGCATCAGCTCTTCCATCAGCGGCTGGACGGCGAGCGCGTGCGGGTTCCAATCGCCGCCGCGATACTTGAGCTGGGCGAAGACGAACTGGATCGGCCGCTCGCGCTCCTGCGCCTGGCCGGCGGGCGACTTGGCGGGCGCGAGCCCCGCCGCCGCGAGACAACCGTAAGAGAGGAGCCGGAGAAAATCGCGTCTATCCATAAAACCGCTGCGCCAGCCAGCCTTCGGATAACAAGGTTACAATGAGAACGAGCAGCAAGGGAAGAGAGAGATCGCTTCTGCTGCCGCCTTGGTCGAGAGAGTCGATCGCAATGATCTCGGCGCGCGCAGGATTGAGCCGCGCCAGAAGCTCCGGCTCGCTGATGGTCGCGAGACGCGATTCCAAAAACGGTGGATTCACCGGATAAACCGGCGGCACGCTTCCTTGCTGGTCCGCGGCCGGCGGCGCAGCCACCCGATAAATTCCGGCGATATGGTTTTCGCTGAAAGAGGCCGCCGCGTTGTCGCTCTCGGCCGCGAGACTCACCTCCCGTTCCTTTTTGTCCGGCGGGGTGATTTTCAAGCTCTTGCCGACGTAGGACGGCGGCAGCGAGAATTTCTTCGCGCCGCCGACCGCGATGCCCGTGTCCAACGAGCCTTTTTTCTCCGCTTGCAGATAGCTCACCAGCGATTGCGTCAGCGGCAGATACGCGGTCTTAAGCGGCAGATCGCTCCAGTCGCGGTCCGCGCTCGTGCTGACGAGAATGACCCGTCCCGAGCCGACTCTCTTTTCCAACGCCAGAGGATCGCCGTTGCCGAGCGCTATCAGCGCCGATGCGCCGGGAGCTTCGGTGCGGAAATAGCCCATGACACGCGTCGATTTGAGCGATTCCAATAAGATCGGATCGGAAAAAGGCGCCAGCGCCGGGTGCTTGATCTCGATCCTGTCGATTTTCTCCGGGCCGCTTGCGGCGACCATTCTTTTGTCGCGGAGGCGCGCGGGCAAAATCGATGGCGAGGAGTCAAACAGCTTGCGGTCGTAGTCCTCGGCCTGAACCCGGTCGCCTAAAAAAATCAGCAGGCCGCCGCCCTGGCGCAAATACTCCCTCAGTCGCGACAGGAGCGCGTCGGGAATCGCCGCCAGGTTGCACAAGATCACGGCCTGATAGGAATCCAGCGCGACCGTTCCGAGGCCGTCGGCGACGGCGACCGTCGGGAGAAACGGCGAGCCGTCGCTCTCGCCGGCGGGATTGAGCGCGCGGGTGAGAAAAAAAGTCTCGCTCAGGACGAGAGAAGTTTGCGGATCTCCGTCGACGATCAGGACCTTGAGCTTGTCCTGCGCCTGGAGGGTGAAATAAGAAACCGGGTTTCCCGCGAGCCGCTCTTTCTTGAGCGTGACCGAGCCGTGATGGCTCCCCGCCGCCTTCAGAACGAACTGAAAGGCGACTTCGGTCTCGCTCCTGGGCGCGAGCGAGACGAGCTTCTGCTCCCGCGGCTGATCGTCGATGTGAAGCTGCACGAGCAGGTCTTTGATCTCGTGGTCGCCGAAATTCGCGATCACGACCTGCAAGGGGATCGGCAGCCCGACGCTCACGTCGCGTCCGCGCAGCCGGATCTCTTTTACGGCGGCGTTCGGCGGCTCATCCTTGGGTCCCACCTTGATGATTTTCAGCGGCACCAGCGGATCGTATTGCTTGACGGCCGAGAGGCTGAAGCGGTCCCAATCGGTCAGCGCCGTGTCCGTGATGACCCAAATTTCTTTTTGCGCCGCCGGCTCGCGGAGCAGCTCGTAGGCCTGGCCGAGGGCCGGGGCGAAGTCGGCGCTGCCGTCGGCCGTCTTCGCGCCTTCCAGGTCGCGCAGGAGAACTTCTTTCTCGCGCTTCAGGCGCGCCGGCTCCTTCGACGCGGCGTTGGTCGTGATGAGCGCCGCGCGATGGTGGGGTCCGATAGACGCGAAGAGCCGCGCGGCGGCGCCTTTCGCCTGCTTGAAGCCCTCGCCGTCGCGGCTCCATTTCATGCTGAGAGAGTTGTCCAGGACGACGGCGATGGCCGAGGCTCCGCCGCCGGCGAACAGGCCGACGCCGGTCTGAAAAATCGGCCGCGCCAGAAGCAGCACGAGCACGAGCACGGCAAACGTTCTGAGCGCGAGAAGAATCCAGTGGCGCAGACGCTTGGTGCGCGAGATGCGCTTCTGCGAAAGCAGCAGGAAACGCACGGCGGGGAAGCGTATCCTTTTGATCCGCCGCCGGTTCAGCAGGTGAATCACGATCGGCAGCGAGGCGGCGAACAGGCCGAAGAGATACGCGGGGTGAAGAAAAAAAAGCGACATCGGCCGGTCAGCCCCTCCAGCTCAGATAGCTCACCAGCGCGCGGTCTAGAGGCGTCGAGGTCGAGACGAGCTGATAGTCGATCGAGCTCGCGTGGCATTCCTTGCGCAGGTGATCGATAAATTCATCGACCACGCGGCGATAAACAGCTCGGATGGTTTGCGGATCGGCGGTGACTTTGAGATCGGCCTGTTCCAGGTCCTCGAAAAGGATATTGCCGTCGAACGGAAGCTCGATCTCCGCGCTGTCCATGATATGAAAGACGATGACGTCGTGACCGTTGAAGCGGAAAAGCCGCAGGCCCTTGAGAACTTCCTCCGGCTCGTCGAGCAGGTCCGAGACCAGGACCACCAGGCCGCGCCGCTTCGTCTTGCCGGCGATTTCCTGGAGAATTTTTCCCGTGTTCGTTTCACCGGACGGGCGGTGCGCTTCGAGCGCGCGGAGAATCTCGAAGACGTAGCCGCGCTTCGCCTTGGGCGGGATGAACGATTCGACGCGATCGGAAAAAGTCACGACGCCGGCGGCGTCCTGCTGCTTCAAAATCAGATAGGCGAGCGAGGCGGTGAGGATCGAGGCGTATTCGAACTTGGTGACGCCGTTCGAGCCGTAATCCATCGAGGCGCTGGCGTCGAGGACGAGAGTCGCCCGGAGGTTGGTCTCGTCCTCGGTCTCCTTGATGAAGTAGCGGTCGAATTTGCCGAGCGCCTTCCAATCGATGCGGCGGAGCTCGTCGCCGGGGGAATATTCGCGGTGCGATTCGAACTCGACGCTGAATCCCTTGGACCGGCTCCGGTGGATGCCGGACATGATGCCTTCGACGACCCAGCGCGCCTTGAGATAAAGATTCGAGAGGCGCGCGAGAACGAGAGGATCGAAATAGCTTCGGTCGCCGTTGGCCATCTGAGACATTCTACACCAAGAGTACCTATCATCCTACCAGCGCCGTTTCCAATAATCCCACCAGGAGCGCCAGCCGTGGTTGCGGCCCTGATAGGTGGGATTTTTCTCCACCTGCTTGAGATACGCCACAGTCTCCTCGTCGGCGTGCAGCGATTGCAACACCTCTATCTGAAACGCAAGGCACTTCTTTTCAGCGTCCGTTCCGGTCCAGGAATCGGCGGCCGGCTTCGCGCCCGTAGCCGCGCGCGCTTCCTGGTACAGTTTGGAGTGATAACCGTCGTGCGCGATCGCGCCGGCGTACCACAATGCCGAGTGATTCCACGTTCGCTTGCCGACAACAAACGTCGGCCGTTCGGCGTCGGCGCGCATCCCGCTGCGCCTTCCTTGTTGGATGACGGCAATGTAACGCGGGATGACGTTAAAAAACGGCGTCCGCCCGAGCAGTGCCAGCGCTTCTTTCGTGCATACAATGAACGCTGGGCTACCTATGATCTCAATTCCATCGACAGTTTCAGAATGGGATTGTTTGAGGAGAAGACTCACAGAAAGCCGGGATTGAGGCGCTTTTGTCAAACAGGCGGAAAAGAAGACGAAGAATTAATTGCCTGCCTTCTCGGAAAGCCGGCAAGAATCATCGGCAACAGTTTTAGCTCTCGCGTTAGTGGGTTAAGAAACAATCCCAACGCTGCCAGGGTCAAGGCGCCAAGAAGAACATGATCGTCTTCTACTCCAAAGACGACATCCGCGCCGCCTATCCGATCTCCATATTTGAAAACAGCGGCTCCCTTTTTGCGAATTACCTGCGTTCCATCCGCCAATCTGAACTGCTGCTCGGACAAAGGCTTTATTCCAAGTTTGTTTAGGATCGGAGCAGGAACTACGGAATAGATGGCCCCAGAGTCGATCAAAAACTCGACTTTCTCCGTGACCTCCGGCTTTTCCGGATTTCCGACTTCAACTTCTAAAACTGTGAGACCCATATCAATCGGCTGTCCAGAGTAAATTTATACTACCGGATTCGAACGAAAGGAAACGCTCAAAAGTTAGTCGTCATTTCGGCCAAGCTGGCGCGAGCCCGAATCCTCCATTTCTTCCTATTGCTGTAGCAGCGCTAAATCACGTAGAATGGGAAGCGGTGAACAGAGCATTGGAGGGACGCATGAAAATCCAAGCAAGTTTCGTTAAAGACGGTAAATGGTGGGTGGCTTGGAGCGAGGATGTTCCCGGAGCGCTTACCCAAGGAGCTACGCTAAAGGAGGCCCGTGAAAATCTTGCCGATGCCGTTCGCATGATCCGAGAGCCCGTCGATCTTTCCAAGCTTCCAAAAGCAAAAGTTGTGATCGAGCAGATCGAGATTTGAGTGAAACGCAGGGAGTTGATCCGGCACTTGGTACGTTTCGGTTGTGTTCTTGCCGAGGAAGGAGCGAAACATACTAAGTATGTGAATCTTGCCGATCCGCGCCGGGTCGTTACTGTACCGCGTCACACCGAGATTGCGGATCTTTTAGCCAGAAAAATTTGTCGTCAACTCGGCATACCCGATCCAAAATGATAGGCCTTTTGTGTCAGACCTCGACGATCCTTATCTACCGCCGGAAATCGCCCGACTCATCGCCGCGAAGGAGCGCCGCCGGCGCGAGTTGGCCGCGCTGCCTTTCGCTCAAAAAGTGCGCATCGTCGTGCAAATGCAAAAAATGGTGGAACCTATCTTGCGAGCGCGTGGACGTGCGGTGCGAATGTGGCCGCTCGACGATTCAAAATCAGGTCGGTAAGGTCCTGTCAGAAGCTCACGGAATAAGTCGGTCTCTCCTTTTCGTCATTACCGCGAAAGCGGTAATCCAGTTTTCCTGGTGTTTCCTGGATTCCGGCTCTCGCGTGCTGCTGCCCGCTCGGTCGGAATGACGGTCAGAATTATACGTGCACGATCCGCTGGACGTCGTCGGGCGACTTTGCCTCGCGGAGCCGCGGCAAAATCGTACTCACTTCCGGATCATATTCGTCGTCGGGAGCCCCTCTTGATATAAGTTGAATTGAATCCGCCTCGCGCACGAGGCGAGACACCTCCGTGTAGAGGTCGCCATGCGCAGCCTTCAACGCCGTCTGCCTTTTCCGACGGCCTTCACTCATCACTGGTGACACTGTGCAGAGCGGTCTCTATTTATTACAGCCCCGGCAGGTATCAGGTACCATGCTGGCAAAACTATCAGTATAGGGCCAACACGACATACAATAGTACTTCTGGCATTTATGGCATTGTCTAAAACCGAAGAGGCCGCCGGAAAAATCATTTCGCCCACAGCCAGCGCATTGTTGGGCTTTATCAAATCCTAATGCAGATACGTAAGACGGATAACCGCTTTGACCGAATACACCGACTGATCCACTAGCAGCGAGGTGTGCGCTAGGCGTAGAGTAGTGTGAGGGAAAGTAACCGCCCGCCCCGCCGCCGGCACCTCCTAAAATAAATGCCGTATTCGCTTGTTCACGTTCCGTAATTTCGCGTCTTAATTTGTTAGTCTCATCAGACAATTTCTTAACTTTTGCTTCCAGCGCGGCTTTTTCTTCTTCTGATTTCTTTCCTTGTTCAATTTCTTCACGTGCCTTTTGTAGTTCTGTCTTCAATCGGCGTTCTTCCTCACGTAGCACCTGGACGGTGTTTGAATGTGCGTCAATTTGTTGCATCAACTCGCGTGTCGCGCCGATAGATAGAAGCACTTCTTTGCGTTTTTCGGGAGCGAGTTCATCGATAGCTATCGAAAACGCATTTACAACGGTCTCAAGGTGCCTATTTTTAATCATGAACACTTCTGAGAGCTCATTCAGCATCTTTTTTTGTATCTCTTTTTTTATCGAGGTTACGTCAGCAAAACCCTTGATCCAAGGAATGGGCTTAGTCGTTTTAACCTCCTCGACGAACTGTAGAGTTTCAAAGGCTATTCTCTGCGGCAACGTGTGAGCGAGGAGATCACGAGCTTTTTCAGGATCTCCACTGGCCTTCGCCATAGCGGTCCGGTAACTCTGATAATGGGTCAGAACGTCATCTCGGATAAATACGAGCATCCTCTTTCTTAACTTATGAGCATAAGCATATTCAGCATGGGTAGGTGATAATTTTCGGTCACCAAAGCATAGGCTAAAATGCGGCCAATCGAAGCTGTTCCCGTAGCGGCCGTCGATAACCAAGATAGTAACAAAGCAGCTTTCCAAAACGGGCAAGCATGATTCCCAAGGTTCCAATTCCGGAAAACGATCTGGAAATCCCTCGGCAGAACTAAGTATCGGCCGATAGCCCATATCGTTCAAATGATGAGCCAGTTCAGCCCTCAAATCTAAAAGATTGTAATCAGTTGAGCTAATGAAAATCGGGAACAGATATTCACTAGAGATCTGCATAATCTTGTCTTATCGGCGGTTTTCTAGCGACTCGCCCCGCGTGGAGTTTACCTCTTCCCCTTCCCATCTTCTTCCGGCTTCACTTCGCTCAAGAGCCGGCCGATGATGTCGAGCGATGTGAGTCCGTCGGCCTGGGCCTTGAAGTTGGGCATGATGCGGTGCCTCAGCACGGAAGGCGCGAGCGCCTGAATGTCTTCGACCGAAACGGCGTAGCGTCCTTGCAAAATGGTTCGCGCTTTCGCGCCGAGGATTAAATATTGCGACGCGCGCGGGCCGGCGCCCCATTCGATGTAGTCCTTGACGAACTGCGGCGCGTCGGCGTTGTGCGGCCGGGATTTTTGGCTCAGCGAAACGGCGTAGCCGATCACGAAGGGCGAGGCCGGCACGCGGCGAACGAGGTCCTGGTAGCGAAGGATCGCCGCGCCGTCCATGACTTTCCGCGGCGCGGGTTTGCTCGTGGAAGTCGTCTGCATCACGATCTGCACCTCGTCTTCGAACGGCGGGTACTGGATCTCGATGTTGAGCATGAAGCGGTCGAGCTGCGCCTCCGGGAGCGGATAGGTGCCTTCCTGCTCGATCGGGTTCTGCGTCGCGAGCACGAAGAAGGGGAGATCGAGAGCGTAGGTCTGGCCCCCGGCGGTGACTTTGTACTCCTGCATCGACTGCAAGAGCGCCGCCTGGGTCTTCGGCGGCGTGCGGTTGATCTCGTCCGCGAGCAGGATGTTGGTGAAGATCGGTCCCTGGATGAATTGAAACTTCCTCCGTCCGGTGGCCGCGTCTTCCTGCAAGATATCCGTGCCGGTAATGTCCGACGGCATCAGGTCCGGCGTGAACTGGATGCGGTTGAAATCGAGATCGAGGATCTCCGCCAGCGTGCCGATCAAAAGCGTTTTCGCCAGCCCCGGCACGCCGACCAAAAGACAATGGCCGCGGGAGAAAAGCGCGATCAGCACCTCTTCGATCACTCTTTCCTGGCCCACGATGACCTTGCGGATCTCGTCCACCATCGAGTCCCGCGTGGCGGAAAACTCTTCGATCGCTGCGATTTCCCGGTCGTTGATCTCGCTTTGCTCCATTCCTCGCCCTTTCTATCGCTTCATGAGCCGTTCCAAAGTCGCTCTGGCCTTCTTCGCCTGTTCCTGCTCGCCCAGCGCGCCGTAGACTTCGGAAAGCAGGCGGTGGATCTCCGGATTAAACGGATTGATCTGGAGCGCCTCTTCGAGGTCGGCTTTGGCGGCGGCGAATTCCTTGCTCGCGTGGCGCAGCCGTCCCAACTGAACGTAGGTGCCGACCGAATCGGGATCGAGATCCTGGGCCCGCTTGAGATGCGGCAGCGCTTCTTGATAGCGCTCCTGCCTGATGAGGACCCGCGCCAGCTTGTTTAAAATAATAGGGGAACCTGGACTGGCCTGCAAGGCGCGGCGATACTCCTCGGTCGCGGCGGCGGCCCGGCCTCGCTCCAGAAGCTGGTCCGCGAGATGCGTGCGATTGCGCGCGACGGCGGACTGGATCTCCTTCAGCTCCACCGCCTCCTCCGCTTCTTTTTGCTGGTCGCCGACGACCTTGAGCTTCCTTACCCGGGTGCCTTCGATTTCTTTCAACTGCTTCGCCTTCAAAAACGCTTTCCATTCCGCTTCGAACGTCGCATACGGCTTCGCCGTGGTTTTTTCGATCGCCTCCGGCGTCGGCCTCGTTTTCAGCTCGGACATAAGCTCGCGGACCGCGGCGTCGCCCTTTCCGTGGACCAGGAAATCGACCGCCGACGCGGCCTCGGCGTAGGCGAGCTGCACCTGCTCCGGAGTCTCCAGATAAATCAGCGACGGCTCCATTTTTTTAAACCCGACGAAACTATTTTTCGCCAGCGCCTGGGCCAGCAACGTCTGGTTGGCCGGCGTGAGATAGTCCGCGGCGGCTCTGGATTTGTCGTGCCGCCACAAGGTTTCGTAGAAGCGCGCCGTGCCCTCGTGCAGCCAGATGGGCGCTTTGTTGTCCGAGAGCCCGACGATCACGTAGTGAAGGTACTCGTGGCTGAGCGAATCGAGCCAGCGATAGCCCTGCAAGAGCACTCGCGGAGAGATGGTCATGATCTTGTTGAACTTGCAGATGCCGACGGCCCCGGTCTCTTCGATATCGCGCCGCGAAAGCGTCGAGATCGCGTTGAACGCGACCGCATCCGGCGCTATCTCGACGCGCACCTTCGCCGGCGGGGTGTAGCCCAGCGCCTGGCCGAGAGCGCGGTGGCTTTTCTCCAAGGTATCGAGCGCGTACGGCGCCAGGATGCCGTCCTTCTGCTCGTCGAGATGGAGAATGAAATGCTCGCTCTCATAGCGCTTCATCTTGCCGACCCGGTCGCGGGTCTGCTGCGCCAAGAGCCGGAGCGCCTGGCGCCGCTCGTTGGCGGAGTCGATCGCCAATGCCTGCTCGATGTGGCGCAGCGCATCGTCGTAGCGGCCCTGGTAAAAGCTCAACTGCGAGGCGAGGTCGAGCGCCGGAGCGGAGCGGGGCGTCTCTTTGAGCAGCGCGGCGGAAATCGCCTCCGCCTCGGACACCTTCCAGGCGTCGAGATACTCCTGCGCCTGCTTGATGCGCGGGTTCTCCTCGGCGCTCCAGGCCAAGAAGGGAAGCGCGGCAAGAAGAAAAAAAGCGAGAGGGAAAAAAACTTTGAATTTCAAAGCGGGATTACTCTGAGAGATTTTTGAAATAGCTCTCGATCTGCTCTTTGTGCTGGCTCGGCACGCCCTGCTTGAGAGATTCGAGAATCTCCTCGCGGAAACTGCGCGGAACTTTGTAGTCCTCTTTGCCGGGCAGGCGGAATTTCTCCGTGTCGAGGCCGGTGATCCCGCCCTCGACGTCGAACTCCGGGAACTGCGGCATGCCCGGCAGCGGCACCAGCTCTCCGGAAGGCAGGAACCGGCCCATGCGGAAAAGGCGCGAGACCGGCATCCGGCCGAGCTGCCCGCGCTGCGCGAGCTGCTGCATGGATTGTTGCATCTGCTGCTGCGACTGCGAGAGCTGCTCGAGGGCCTGGCGCTCCGGCGGCACCGCGCCCTGCGAATCGAGCTCGCCGAGGCGTCCCTGCGCCTTGCCCATGGATGAGCCCGCTCCTTTGATGTTCTGGGTGATCTGCGGATCGAGCGACGGGAAGAGCTGAAAGAGCGATTCCAATTTTTCGTGCAGCTCCTCCGTGCGCTCTTTGAGCGTTCCCTGGCGCCGCTCGAGGTCGCGGAGGCCGGCGCGCTCCTCGTCTTTGAGCGCCGACGGCGGCAGGCGCAGCAGCGACTCCAGCTCGCCTTTGAGCCCCTTGAGGCTCGCCTCGGCCTGCTGTCCCTTGGCTTCCTGCTCCCGCGTGCGTTTCTTCGCCAGCTCCTTCCCGGCCATGCCCATGATCTCGTCGAAGCCGGAGAAGTCTTTTTTCAACAGCCGCCCGATCATTTCTTTCACCAGATTGTTCACCGTCGCTTCGTCCAGGGCGTCCTCGCTCGGCTTGCCGCCGCCCTCGATGTCGGGGAACATCTCGGCGAGACGGGAAAGCTCCTGGTTCGCCTTCGACATGAAGCGTTCGAGTTTTTCCTTGAGAACGGCTTCGCGTTCGGCGAGCGTCTTCTTGTTGACGCTCTCGGTCTCGACCAGCAGCTCTTGCTGCTCGCGGGCGATCTGTTGCAGCTCGTTGGCCGAGCGCATCATCTCGCCTTGCATGCGGCCCATGCTCGAAGACATCGCCGACTGTTGCCCCGCCTGGAGCGCCGCCAGCATCGAGGCCATCTGGTTGAACAGCTCGCGCGCGAGCTGCATGGCGCCTTCGATGTCGCCCGCCGCGAGCTTCTTCCGGATCGCTTCCATGGCGGAGAACATGTCGCCGAAGTTGAGGCCGCGCATCGCTTCGCTGTTCATGAAGTCGTCCGGCAGGCGCATAGCGAACTGCGACAGCGCCTGCTGCAGCGCGCTCAGTTGCTTGGCCATCTCGGAAAGCTGTTTCAGCACCGCGTCGAGATTCTTGTCGCCGCTGCGGAGTTTTTCCAGCGCGTCCATGAACCGCTCCTGGCCCTTCATCAGATCGCGGGCCGAGCCGGCGAGCTCTTCGGCCTTGAGCCGCTTGCCGATCTCCTCCGAGAGCAGCGACATCCGCTCCAATTCGGTGGAGATGTCGTCGCGCGCCTTTTCTTTTTCCTCTCCGGTCGCCTGCTCCTGGCGCCTGAGCAGGTCGTTCTTGGTGAATTCGAGGTTGCGCTTGAGCGCTTCGAGATCGGACCAGGTCGCGAAATCGGTCAGGCGGTCCTTCTCGCTCCGCTGCATGACCTGTTCGACGGTTTTCACCATCTCGCCGAGCTTGTTCTCGAAGTTTTTGTCGTGGTCGGCTTCCGGAGCCGCCGCCTGCTTCTCTCCCGCAGGCTTTTCCAAATGGTCGGCCAGGAGATCGACCATGCGGCCGGACAAGTCGCGGATCATGTCGGCGACCTGCTTGTGCTCGCCGCGGAGGTTCTTGAGCCTGAGTCTCAGCGCGCGCGAGATGCCGATCTTAGGGCCGGAGATGGTATCGTTGTCCTGGACTTCGAAGTTGTAAACGACCTCGTCTCCCTCGCGAAGGCCGAGCCTCCCCAGGTCCCAGTCGAACCGCTGTCTGGGGATCAGTTTTTTGGCGCCGTCGAGCTTGATGGAAATCTTTTCCTGGCGCTCGCCGATCTTGATGGACAGCGCCGCTTCCTGAATGCCGAAGTCGTCGCGCGCGCTGAATTCCAGCGGCAACTTTTCATCCCCATTGACATCGAGGTCTTCGCCAGGCTGCAATAATTCGACCGTCGGAAAGCCGTCCGGGCGGACGCGGATCTCGTATAAAATGGGCTGGTTGCCGAAGCCGAGCGCATCCTCCACCTGGATCTGGTAGCGCTGCGATTGAAACATGACGAGATTCGCCTGCAGCTTTCTTCCGTCTATTCTGAGCGGGACTTCTTTCGCTCCGTCGAGCAGCAGCTTGGCTTTGATAACGTCTTTGCTGGTCGCCGCCTCCAGGCGGATCGTCGAGCCTCTGAGGCCGTCGATGTTTCCGCCCTGAATCGTCTCGGTAGGCAGGCCGGCGTAGTGCGGCGGATACAGTGTGGCGCTAAGGTTGCCGATCTCGGGCGGATCGATCGCTTCCAGCGTGTAGCGCGGAGATGAAAAGCCGCCGGCGACGGCGCGGTAAGACACGGTGCCTTTGACGTCGTTCAACGTGGCGGTGAATTTTCCTCCGCCGAGCGCCTCCATTGAAATTCTTTCCTCCGCGGCGTCGGCGCCCGAGGCGAGCAGGAGGTCCATCGATTTCGGAATCGCGCCCGCCGCCGCGGCCCTGAGCGTCACGGCGGAGCCGCGCGCGACGCGGATCCCTTTCGGCGCAAGGTCGATCCTAATCTCCGACGGCGGGATGTCTTTCAGAGGATGGGCGAGGAGACTGAACGTGTCGCTCAACGAAGACGGATCGAACAGGACAACGGCGAGAACCGGGACGAACAAAATTCCCAAGAGCCGGCCTTTCGCCCTGACGGGCGCGGCGTTGACCAGCTCTTCGGCGCGCAGCGAGTGGAGCTGCCGGCGGGTGGCGCGCAAAAGGGCCAGCACCATCGAGGCGGAAATTTCGGCGGGCCTGTTCTCGCCCGCGATCTGCGGATAAAGCTGGAGCGAATTGATCAAGTTGTTTCTAAGATGCGGGCATTTCTTTTCGATATAGAGAGCCGCCCATTCGTCGGAGGCGCGCTGCCAGAGCTGAAACAGCGTCCAGCCCAAAGGCAGGATCAAAAGAGCCGCGGCGAGCAGGCAATAAATGACGGGCGCGTAGGGAAAGAAGGCTTTGATCTCCCGGACCGCCAGGCCGAGCGAGAACAGCAGGACCAGGCAGATCCCGATGAGGCAGAGTCCTTCCAGGCCCTTGACGGCGCGGAAGCGGCGGATGAAGCGCTGGAGAAAAGAGGCTAATTCGCTGTACTCTTCCTGGCCCATGTTGCAGTGTGCTCATCTTACTATTCCAACTCTGCCTTGTCCATGCTCGGGTAATGGTTCAACAACGGTTCTTTGTAGGGGCAGGCCCCTGTGCCTGCCCTTTTTTTCGGGCGACCACGGGGGGTCGCCCCTACAAAATTTTATCTTCGGAGCCATGCAGCGATCATTGGCAAGCCGGCTTTTGTTATGGTATGCAAATGGTTCAATCGTGAGACGAAAACAAATTAGGAAAGGAATATCGCAGGATGTTTGAACCATCTACCGAGGAATATTATCTCCACGAGGAATATGAAGACGACGAGAACGAAGGCGGCATGCCGATGGACGAAGACCACCCAATGTGGCGCTCGGAGCGCATATCGCTCACGTCCGTCGGGATCGACATCGGCTCCTCCACGTCGCATCTGATTTTTTCGCGCCTGCTTTTAAGGCGCCAGGGCATCGCGCTTTCCAGCCGCTTCGTCGTGGTCAAGCGAGAGGTTCTCCACGAGTCGCCGATCCTGCTGACGCCCTATATAGACAAGACCACGATCGACACCGACAAGCTCGGCGATTTCATCCACGAGGCCTATCAAAGGGCCGGCTTGACGCCGAAGGACATCGACACCGGCGCGGTCATCGTGACCGGCGAAGCGGCCAAGAAGAAAAACGCCGAGGCGATCTCGGCGCTGTTCTCCGCCCAGGCGGGAAAATTTGTCTGCGCCACCGCCGGACACAATCTGGAGGCGATCCTCGCGGCCTACGGCTCGGGCGCGGTGCATCTGACAATGCACGAGGGAAATAATTACACCGTGATGAACGTGGACCTCGGCGGCGGCACGAGCAAAATCGCCATCACGCAAAACGGCAAG
This sequence comes from Candidatus Binatia bacterium, assembly GCA_036504975.1. Taxonomy (NCBI): domain Bacteria; phylum Candidatus Binatota; class Binatia (SeqCode); species Binatia bacterium. Next base: position 28,342 of record DASXUF010000190.1, read on the forward strand.
GTGATCGACACCTGCGCCGTGGAAGTCGGCGCGCGCCTGGTCGCGATGGACGAGCAGGGCAAGATCAACCGTCTGGAAGACACGGGGGTCAAGATCGGCAACCAGGCCGGCATCAAGCTCGCGCTGGGACAGACGATGAAAGACGACGAGAAGGAGAAAATGGCGGCCCTTCTCTGCGACTCGCTCTTCGAAGTGGTGGAGCGCGGCGCGCTTTCTCCTTTCGTCAAGAGCCTGCTGCTGACCCCGGAGCTCGATTATACGGACCGGGTTGACGCGCTGATGTTTTCCGGCGGCGTCTCCGAGTACGTCTACGGCTTGGAGAAGAGAAATCTCGGAGACCTGGGCAATCAAATGGGGCGGCGGGTGCGCGAGCGGGCGGAAAAGCTGGCGGCGAAGATACCGTTGAAGCCCGCCGACGTCCGCATCCGGGCAACGGTCATCGGCGCGTCGCAATACACCGTCCAGGTGAGCGGCAATACCATCTACCTATCGCACGGCGAGCTTCTGCCGCTGAGAAATCTCCAGGTCGTGACGCCGCATTTCCACCAGCACGAGCCGCTTCAGCCGGCGGTGGTGAAAGAGGCGGTGCTGCGGTCGCTGCAGCGCTTCGACATCAACGACGGCGAGCGGCCGGCGGCGCTGGCTATTCACTGGGAGCTCGGCCCGTCCTATCCGCTGATTCGCAATCTGGCCCAGGGAGTGGCGGAGGCGATGAAGGACCACGTGGACAGGGGACAGCCGTTGGTGCTGGTCTTCGACGCCGATATCGCCAAGCTTGTCGGCAACATCCTCGAAAGAGAGCTATTGCCGGGCGCCGGTATCATCTCGATCGACGGCATCGATCTCAAAGATTTCGACTTCATCGATATCGGCGAGGAGCTTCCCGACGCCCGCGCCGTTCCGGTGGTGATCAAGTCGCTGATCTTCCGCCACACGGAGCACGGGCGGGGACACGTGCATCATCACGACGACCACGATCATGAACACTAAAAAAGTGCTGAGCGATGAGTGCTGAGGACTGAGCAAGGGAGTTCGAGCAGTTACTCAGCACTCGGCCCTCAGCGTTAAAACGCATGCGCGAAATCCTTCCTGGAATCTTCACCTGGCCCTGGTTCTCCGAGCCGCACGGCTACAACTTCAACGGCTATCTCGTTCTTCACCCTGAAGGCAATCTCTGCGTCGATCCGGTCGAGCCGGGCGGAGAGGACCTGGAAGAGCTGGCCCGCCGCGGCGTCTCGCGTATTCTCCTCACCAACCGCAATCACTCGCGCGCCGCGAATAAAATCCGCGCCCGCACCGGGGCGCGCACGGCGATCCACCCCGCCGATGCGCCGCATGCGCGCGGCCAGGGAACCGAGCTGGATGACGAGCTTAAAGTGGGCGCGAAGGCGGGGCCGTTCGTTGTGGTCGGAGCGCATGGCAAATCTGCCGGAGAAATCGCGCTTCACTGGCCCGAGCGGAGTATTCTTATCGTCGGCGACGCCGTCATCGGCAATCCTCCGGGACACTGCGGGCTTCTCCCTGAAAGGGTCATGGACGATCCGGCGCGCCTGCGCGAAAGCGTGGAAGCGCTGCTGGTCCTGGATTTCGACGCGCTTTTGACGGGAGACGGAGAGCCGATACTGAAAGGCGCCAAGGCGCGACTACAAGAACTCGTCGCCAAATTTCCCGCCTGACAGACCCGCCACAAAGGGCCAGTCACCATCCGACCGCTGCGCGTCTCTCTCCGGGCCAATGCAGTTTCACCACCCGTTCGCGTCAATCCTTCTTTCAGATCATCGCTTAGGCCGTAAGCTCGGCCATTTTCCGGCATTCGCAGGAACGTTTACCCCGACCGCCAACTAGTGTATTATAGGCGCTGATTGCGGAGGCGTTTATGGATATAACGAAGTTGCTTGCCTTTGGCGTCGAGCAAAGCGCGTCGGACTGCCACTTGAGCTCGGGCGAGCCGCCAATGATGCGCATCCACGGCGATCTGAAAAAACTCGACCATCCGGCTCTGACGAAAGAAGAAGTCCACAGCATGGTTTACGACATCATGAACGACGCGCTGCGCAAGACCTTCGAAGCGACGCGCGAAGTGGACTTTTCCTTCGAGCTGGGCGATATCGCCCGCTTCCGGGTGAACGTCTTCATGCAGCGGAAGGGCGAGGGCGCCGTGTTTCGCACCATCCCATCGAAGATTCTCACGCTCGAGCAGCTCGGCATGCCAGCGATCTTGAAGCAAATCTGCGAAAAAGAAAAAGGGCTGGTGCTCGTCACCGGACCGACGGGCTCCGGGAAGTCGACGACGCTGGCCGCGATGATCGACCATCTCAACAACGACTTCGAAGGCCACATCCTCACCGTCGAAGACCCGATCGAGTTTGTGCACCCATCCAAGAAATGCCTGGTGAATCAAAGAGAGCTGGGTTTCCACACCCATTCGTTCGCCAACGCGCTGAGAGCGGCGCTGCGCGAGGATCCGGATATCATCCTGGTCGGCGAGATGAGAGATCTCGAAACCATTCAGCTGGCGCTCACAGCCGCCGAGACCGGCCACCTGGTCCTCGGCACCTTGCATACGTCGAGCGCGCCCAAGACGGTCGATCGCGTGATCGACGTTTTTCCGCCGACACAGCAGTCGCAGATCCGCTCCCAGTTCGCCGAGTCCATCGAGGCGGTGATCACCCAGACGTTGCTCAAGAAAAAGGGCGGAAACGGAAGATTGGCCGCGCTGGAAATCATGACGGGCACCACGGCGATCCGCAACTTGATCCGCGAGGGAAAGATTCACCAGATACCGGGCACGATGCAGGTGAGCCAAAAAGACGGCATGCAGACGATGGACATGGCGCTGGTCGACCTGGTCTCGCGCGGCCTCGTGACCCAGGAAGAGGCGCAGGCCAAGAGCATGACTCCGAATCTGTTCGGCGCCGGCGCTTTCGGAGTCGGAGGAACAGCCGCCCGGGGCCGGGCCCTTTGAGATTCAGCCGGAGGGAATTATGAATCTTACCGATTTTCTCAGCGTCATGGTGGAAAAGGACGCGTCCGATATTTATCTCACCGTCGCAAGCCCGCCGATGTACCGGATTCAAGGCGTCGTGCAGCCGATCGGCGATCACGTCTTCACGCCGGAGGAGTTGGAAATGCTCGCCAAGTCCTTCATGAACGAGCGCCAGTGGCAGCAATTCAGCGACTCGATGGAAATGAATCTTGCTCTGTCGTACCGGAGGCTCAGCCGGTTTCGCGTCAACGCCTTTCGCCAGCGCGGCTCGGTGGGAATCGTGATCCGGAGAATCAAGGTCGAGATCGAGACGTTGGACGAGTTGGGGTTGCCGGCGATCCTCAATACCATCGCCATGACCAAGCGCGGCCTGGTCCTTTTGGTCGGCGCCACCGGCTCGGGAAAATCGACCACGCTCGCGGCGATGATCGATTATCGGAACACCAACGCGCCCGGCCACATCATCACCGTCGAGGACCCGATCGAGTTCGTCCACCGGCACAAGAAATCGATCGTCAACCAGCGCGAGCTGGGCTTCGACACCCAATCGTGGGGCGACGCTCTGAAGAACGCGATGCGCCAAGCGCCGGACGTGATCCTGATCGGCGAGATTCGCGATTCGGACACCATGGAGACCGCGATTACGTTCGCGGACACGGGCCATCTCTGTCTCGCCACTCTCCATTCCACCAATGCGAACCAGTCCTTCGAGCGCATCCTCAACTTCTTTCCCGAAGAGCGCCACGCCCAGGTTCTGATGCAGCTCTCGCTCAACTTGCGCTCCATCATCTCGCAGCGACTGATCCCGGGCGTGAACGGCAAGCGCGTGCCCGCGATCGAAATTCTCATGGACACGCCGCGGGTCAAGGAGCTGATTAAAAAAGGCCAGGTCGACGTCATCAAGGAAGCGATGGAGCAGGGTATTCAGGAAGGCTGTCAGACTTTCGATCACGCGCTTTTCCTTCTTTATAAAGAAGGCAAGATCGGCCTGGAGCAGGCGATCATGAACGCCGACAGCGCCAACAACCTGCGCATCAAGATCAAGCTCGAGGGCTTGAAGGGCGACGACGCGCTCGACCGGCTATTGGAAGAGGAAGTCAAGCCGTCGGTGGAAAAGCCCGCAGGCATGCAAATCCAGGGTTTGAAGCCGGCGGCCGGGAGGCCGTTCAGGAAGATCTAAAAATAAGTTTCGAGTTTCGGATTTGAGTCAGATTCACTGCGAGACTCGGCAATTCATCCGCCATGGGTTCCATTGTCGGCGCGTTGATCGTCACGCATACGCCGCGCATCGCGGATGAGTCCACCGCGCCGGCTTTCACGCGCGAGATGATCCGCGGGATGCACGAGCTGGGCGAGGTGGTCGCCGAGCTTCGGCCCGACGTTCTCATCCAGGCTTCCACCCACTGGGTGACGACCTTTAATCACTACGTGCTCGGACACAAGCGGCACAAAGGCGTACTCACCTCGTCGGAAGCGCCGGAGATCATCGCCGGCGTGCCCTACGATTTTCCCGGCGATCCGGAGCTGGCGGCCGCAATCGCCGCCAAAGGAAAAGAGAAGGGCATCCCGGTGATCTGCACGGCGGCGGAGCCCTTCATGCTCGAATACGGCACGGTGAATCCGATCCGCTACTTGACGCCGAAGTTCGACGTTCCGGTGGTTCCCGTGTCGAGCTGCATCATGGGGGACATAGCGGAATGTCTCCGCTTCGGCGAGGCGATCGCCGAAGCGATTCGCGCCGGCTCGAAGCGCGCGGTGGTCATCGCCAGCGGCGCGCTCTCGCACAAGCTCGTGCGTGGCCCGGAGAGATGGCCCAAGGACGAAGATCAAAAACTCGACCACCAGTTCGTCGAGCTGGTGACTAAAGGTCGAGCCGCGGAGATCAAATCTTTTTTTCCTTCCTTCTGCAAAACGGTAGACGCCGAAATGGGCGGCCGCCACCTGGCGATCCTCCTCGGTGCCACCGGCGTCGCCTTCCGCGGCAAGCTCCACGCCTACGGCCCGTCCTCGGGGACGGGGAACGCGGTGGTGAGTCTGCTGCCGGGGTGATTCAAGCATGAGAGACAAGTGCTATTTGATCGCATTCTCCGGGTGTGGCAGGATTAACATAGCCTGGAGGCGCGGACCATGTCCAAAGCGAAAGAAGAACTGACCAAACTGATTGAAGATCAACCAGACGACAGCTCGCGCGAAGAGATCGTACGTGAACTGGCATTTCACGTCATGGTCGAGCGTGGGTTGGCCGACTCGGACGCGGGCCGAGTCATCTCAAACGACGAGATGGCGCGACGCATCCGCTCATGGCAAAAATAACTTGGACAGCGGAAGCCGAGCGTTGGCTGGAGGACATCTTCGGGTATATTGCCGCAGATAATCCGAAGGCGGCCGCCAGAACCGTCAACGGCATCTATGAGTTAACGCAGAAACTGGCCAACCTTCCTGAGATGGGTGATCGGTACCAGCTCTAGAAAACAAAAATGATCTATCCCGAAATTCGCCGCATCCATAGCCCGGACCTCGACCCGCCGAATCTGCCTGAGGACCCGAGCGATTGCGAGATTCATTTTCAAGTATTAGTCGGCCCCAAGGACGGCGAAGGGGAGGAGGCTTTTAGTTTTACGGTGGTCACGCCGCTTTCTCTCGCTCGCAGCGCAGAGTCGCAATGGGGCCGCGGCAAGCTTCTCGTTCCCAAATTCGATTGGCCGGGAGTCGCTCAGGCGATCGCGCAGTTATTCGCGCGTTGCGCCTGCCCCACCTGGAGAGAAGTCAAGGTCGAGCTGAACAAAGAACTGCTTTCGCAGTTCGACGACTCGAATCCGGCGGCGAGTCAGTAACTTTGTCCGGAATACTTTCGCACAGGATTTGAACTCTGATGGCATCAGAACCCATACGTAACTGGCGCGATCTTCTCGACCGGTACAGAGACTTCAGGTCCGGCGAGTGGTGCTTCCGCGGCGACCGGGCCACGCCGGGCTTCAAGACGAGCCTCGAACGCGCATCGATAGACCGCTGGGGACGTAACTGGTCCGAGATGCCGGACATCGAGAACGGCCTTCTCCGCCGCTTCAAGCGTGAGGCGCATTTGTATTTAACGAGCCAACCCGATGAAGACGATATCATCGGGTGGCTCGCATTGATGCGGCATCACGGAGCCCCGACCCGGCTCCTGGATTGGACCTATTCGTTCTTCGTGGCCGTCTACTTCGCCATCAGCCGATCCGGCACGGGTGAGCAGCCGCGTCTGGGCCATGAATCTCGGCCGCGTTCGAGAAGTGGTGGAAGCCAGGGATCATTTAAAAAGCTTGCTGAATGAGGATCCCAACGCCAAGAAACAGTCGACGGTCGGCGCGATCATCAACCACTCGCCCCTCATGCCCTCGTGTTTCCCTTGAATCCCTCGAAAATGAACCAACGCTTGATTCTCCAACAGAGCATATTCGTTGTTCCGGGCGATATTACGAAACCCTTCATGGAAAATCTGGAAGCGGTGGACGCTCCCGAGAAACTCGTCGTTAAGATCTCCCTGCCATCGGACCGGCAATTCCTTCAGGAGACGACGAAAGAACTGCTCGCGATGAATATGAGCTCGGCGACTTTGTTTCCGGGACTGGACGGTTTCGCGGGGAATCTGGCCGCTCTGATCCCATTCCCCGAGCTTCGAGCCGTGGACAGCAAACCAGGGCGCGAATGAAAGAGGCTCAGGCGGAAATCGTGGAACTTACAGTCCCATTTTCTTCAGCACGTCTTTGCCCGACGTTCGGCCGGCGGGCGCGTCTTCGGGGAGATAGAGCATGACGCCCCCGCGGACGGGGCGGATCACGATGACGCCTTCCTCGGCGAGCTGGTTGGTGCATTTGATCGGGTCTTCGTTGTTGAAATAAGCGCGGAACGCGTCGTTGAAGCCCGAGTAGATGGTGTGGATGCCCTTGTAGGGCTCTTTCCTCAAGCTGACGATCGCCTTTTTGACGAATTCCGCCTGCGTGAGTTTTTCCCCTTCATCAGCCATGAGGCACCTCCGGGGTTTTTTCCATTCACAACTGCAACAGAACCCATAAGGTCATGACGGTTCCAACGACGGCGCCGCCGTAGCAAAAAACCGCCAGCGGTCCGCGCGGAACTCCCAGACGCATATCGTTCACGGTGAAATAAAATCTGTGGGCCCAGTGGTAGAGAGGGAGAGCGATCAGGACGAAGAGATAAATCTTGACCGGCCAGTGGCGGAAGAGCTCGCCCGTGTCGGGTATCCAGCCGAGGGGAACGGCAAGGCCGAAAATAAATATGTGAATAGGCACCAGGAAGGCGGCGACCACTCCGCCCGCCGAGAAGAGTCCCCACCAAAGCGGCTCGATATTTTTGTTCGTTGAAGACACGGGTCAACTTCGAAGCGCGAGAAACAGAATCAAAATAGCCGCCGACACCGCGATCCAGGCGCCGATATTCACGGCAAAAACCAGTTGGCGGGGCAATTCACGCTCCCCCAGTTTGATCGGCATAACGACGGCGGTGGACTCGAACCACGTCACGCTATGATATACCGCGAACAACAAAGCCACGATGTGAAATAAAATCCAACCCGGCGAGCTGAGCTTCTGGACAAAGGCGGCGTAGGCCTCGGGCCCTTTGGTCAGTTGATAGATTTGCACCAGGAAAACGATCAAGAAGATAGCGATGAAAACGCTCGACAACTCGCGCAGCATGAAGAGAAGATACGCGGGCTTTTGGAGCCACCACGTCCGCGGCATCTTGGGATAATAGAGCTTCGATTTGTCCGGTCTGACCGCGGTTCCGTTCATCCTTCGATCCTCCTCAGGATGATCCTGAGCTGAGTCGAATGGATCATCTCGTACCCCATGGAAGCAGCATCGACTTAAACCAGTCTTTGGCGAGGTCGACTTTGGAGCGCTGGATCGCGGCGGCCGGGTCGACGTGCTTGGGGCACACCTCCGAGCACTCGCCGACGAAGGTGCACTCCCATACGCCGTGATGGCTGCCCAAAAGTTCCTGCCGCTGATCCCGTCCCTGATCGCGCGAATCCATATTGTAGCGGTACGCGAGCGCAATCGCCGCAGGGCCCAGGAACTCCGGCTCCAGGCCGTAGACCGGGCAGGCCGCGTAGCAGAGCATGCAGTTGATGCATTGCGTGAACTGGTGAAACTTCTCCAGCTCCGCCGGAGTCTGGCGGTATTCGCCCTCGGTCACGGGCTTTTCGACCTTGCGCACGAGCCACGATTTTACGCTCTTCAACTTGTCCATAAAATCGTTCATGTCGATCACCAGGTCGCGGATGATCGGGAAATTGACGAGCGGCTCGACGCGGATCTCCTGCCCGTGATAGTCGCGTAGAAAAGCCGCGCAGGTGAGCTTGGGGACTCCGTTCACCATCATGCCGCAACTGCCGCACACGCCCATGCGGCACGACCAGCGATAGCTCAACGTTCCGTCGATCTGATCCTTGATGTGGTTCAGCGCGTCCAGCACTACCCAATCCTGGCGATACGGCACCGAGTAGCTTTGCAGCGTCGGAGCGGAATCTTTCCCCGGACGGTAGCGGGTCACCTTCAAGGTTACGGTCGGTTCAGCCATGGTCTCCTCAATATTTCCTCTCCTCCGGTTGCCAGCGGGTTATCGTCACCGGCAGGTACTCGATCCTCGGCCCGTCGGGAGTGCGGTGGGCGAGAGTGTGCTTGAGAAAGTTCGGGTCGTCGCGCTTGGGGAAGTCGGTGCGGGTGTGCGAACCGCGCGACTCCTTGCGGTTGCGCGCGGAATGCGCGACAGCCTCCGCCACGTCGAGCATGAAGTCCAGCTCCAAAGCTGCGGTGACTTGCGTGTTGAATATCTCGCCGCGATCTTCGATGGCGATGTCGGCGAAGCGCTCGCGCAGTTGCCGCAGAAGTTGGCAGGTCTTTTTCATCTCTTCCTCTTTGCGGTAGATGCCGCACCCGTCCTCCATCGCCTTCTGCATCTCCTGGCGAATGTTGGTGATCTTCTCTTTGCCGCCCTGTTTTTTCAGGAACTGCCGGTCGAGGCGCTGCTGCTCGTCGCGCGCCAGCGCTTCGAGGCGCTGCGAAGAGGCCGGCCGGCTCGCGGCATATTGCACGGCCGCGCGGCCGGCGCGCGCGCCGAAGACGAGCAACTCGGTCAGCGAATTGGAGCCGAGCCTATTGGCGCCGTTGATCGAGACACAGGCGGTCTCGCCGGCCGCGAAGAGCCCTTCGAGCGGCGTCTTGCCGTTTTTGTCGGTGTGGACTCCTCCCATCATGTAGTGCACCACCGGCCGCACGGGAATCGGCTCGTAGACCGGATCGATCCCGACATATTTGCTGGCTAATTCGCGCACGAAAGGAAGCTTCTGGTTGATGATCTCTTCCCCCAGGTGGCGGAGATCGAGGTGGACGTAGTGTCCGTAGGGCCCTTCGAAGGTCCGGCCCTTGTAATACTCCTGCATGTGGCATCGCGAGAGGATATCGCGCGGGCCGAGCTCCATCTTGCGATGGGTCGGCTTGTCCGTCGGCGGGCCTAGACCATAATCCTGGAGATAACGGTAGCCGTCTTTGTTCTTGAGCCAGCCGCCTTCGCCGCGCGACGCCTCGGTGATCAAGATGCCGGTGCCCGGCAGCCCGGTCGGATGATACTGGACGAATTCCATGTCCTTAAGCGGCACTCCGGCGCGATAGGCCATCGCCATGCCGTCACCGGTCTTGATCGCCGCGTTGGTCGTGAAGGGAAAGACCCGGCCGCCTCCGCCGGTGCACAGGATCACGGCCTTTCCCGCGATCGTTTCCAGGCGGCCGTTGTAGATGTTGATCACGGTGGCGCCGCGGATTTTTCCGTCGTCGGCGAGCAGGGAGGTGGCATAGAACTCGTCGTAGCGCACGATATTGTCGTACTTGAGCGAGGTTTGAAACAGCGAATGCAGCATGTGGAAGCCGGTTTTGTCGGCGGCGAAGCAGGTGCGGTCGACGCTCATGCCGCCGAACGAGCGCACGCTGACGCGGCCGTCCGGGTCGCGGCTCCACGGGCAGCCCCAATGCTCGAGCTGGATGAGCTCTCCCGGGGCCTCTCTGACGAACTCTTCGACCGCGTCCTGGTCGGCGAGAAAGTCGGCGCCGAAAATCGTGTCCTTGCAATGGAGATCCAGGCTGTCGTAGTCGCGCATCACCGCGGCGGTGCCGCCTTCGGCCGATACCGTGTGGCTGCGCATCGGATAGACCTTCGAGACGACGGCGATCGAGAGCCTGCTCGATTGCTCGGCGGCGGCGATCGCGGCGCGCAGGCCGGCGCCGCCGCCGCCGATCAAGATAATATCATGTGTAATCATGGTTGCTTCTTTAGAGTCGAAAGAGATTGCTCAAGTGGTTTTTTTTACGATTTCATATCCGAGCTCTTCCACGGCGGAAAGAATCTCGGCTATGGCCGTGAGGTCCTGAATCTCCGCGTGGCCGAGGCGGACCCTTACCGCATAGTTGTAACCATAGGGGTGCTTCTCCTTGCGGAACTTAAGGATCTGCCGGGCCAAGTTAACGGGGTTGAGCTTTTTGCCTTCGGTTTCCACTACGTCAGCATGCTCACCTTGGATTCGACCGTCTGGGTTGGGACGATGTGGCGCTTTAGATTCATCTCACCGGGGTCGAAGCCAAGGGCCAAGCCCAGGAACTGAGGCAAATGGAGAATCGGCAGTCCGATCTCTTTTCCCTCTTGCGCCTCCGCCCTGGGTTGGTTTCCGTCCAAGTTCAGGTGGCAGAGTGGACAAGGGGTAACCATGCAGTCGGCGCCTTTTTCTTTTGCCTCGCCGGTGTGCTTGCCGACCATGGCGAGGGAATTCTCCTCGTTGGCCGTCAGGATGGGAAATCCGCAGCACTTTCCCTTGCCGCTGATGTCCGTCAGCTCGGCGCCCAAAATCCCTATCAGCTCGTCGAGATAATTTTTTCGCCGGTTGAGTTCTTTAGTGGGAGTGATGGCCTCCGGAGGACGGCGGATATAACAGCCATAAAAAGGAGCGACCCTCAGACCCTTGAGCGGTCTTCGGAGCAAGGACTTTAGCCGCTCGATCCCGTAATCTTCAAAAAGGACCCAGAGAAGATGCTTCACTTCGGTCGTCCCTTTGTACTCCAGCTTCTCCTCGGCAAGATATTCTCGGTTGATCTTTGCTCGATACTCCGGGTCGCCTTTTAGCCGATAGTTGGCCTGACTCATGACTCCTTGGCACGTGCTGCATATGGTCATAACGGGGAGACCAAGCTCTTCCGCCTTGGCGAACGTGCGCGCGTTGATGGGATCGGAGATGTATTGGGGAAGCACGCCGGCGCCAGTGCAGCCCACATCTTTCAACTCGTCCAGATCGATGCCCAGTTTGGCCGAGACTTTTACGGCCGATGGATAAAGTTCCGGACAGCCGCCGCGGGAGACGCATCCCGGATAGAAAGCATATTTCATTTTGTCTCTTGCTCCCCTTTCTCGAAGATCTTCTTGATTTTATCGGCCCCGGGCCTCTTCGCGTGCAGGTAAGGCAGAGGCGCCTTGCCGCGCATCATCGCTTTGGCCGCGGTCGGGAGAAGTTTCATGAGCCCTTTAATATTGGTGAGCCCTTCGGATTCTATTGCGAGCCTTCCCTCGTCCAGCCAGCCGCTTTCCTTGACCGACGCGGCGAAGCTCTGGTGATGCCGGGCGACCTTCTCGTTCTTGATGCCCATCTTGAACGCCAGATCTCTCAGGGCGATGATGCGCTTGGTCGGCTCGATGCCTCTGGGGCAATGTTCGTCCGCCTCATAGCAATGGACGCAGTCCCAGATGCCCTTGGGCCCCTCGAGGACCGCAAATCGTTCTCTCGTATCTCGGTTCCGTGGATCGAAGGCGAACCGGTAGGCCTTGGTCAGAGCCGCCGGTCCAAGGAAATTGAAATCGACCGGCAGGACCGTGCAACCCTCGTCGCACATGCCGCAGTAATAGCAGCTCATCGCCTTTCTGAGATCCTTCATCTGAGCGTCCGGGACTACGTTCTCGCCATCGGACGCCGGCTCCGCGGGTTCGAGCCAAGGCTTGACGGCCTTGATCTTGTTCCACATGAAGGCGTCCCAATCGAAAACGAGATCCTTGATCACCGGCACGATGCGAAGCGGATCGAGCGACAGCTCGGGTCCTTTTTCAGTAAAGGCGGAGACCTTGGCCGTGCAACTGAAGCGCGCTCTGCCGTTCACGCGGATCATGCAATCGCCGCAGTAACCCCGGCAGCAGGATGCGCGGAAGGCAAGCGTCGGATCCGATTCATCGCGGATCTTCAGCAGACCGTCGAGCACCGTGGCATCGGCCGGAATATTTACGGCGTGGGTGGAACGCCCCGGCTTGCCGTCCTTTTCCGGGTCCTTGCGGTAGATTTTGAAAGTGACTTCCATCCTATAGCTCCTTTTTATCGTGCAACCGGTCTCGTGTTCAACCGGGGCGCGCCTTGAATCCGGCTCACAAGAGTGTGGTGCGTCCAGTTGTCGTCGTCCCGATTGGGAAAATCCGCCCTGCGATGGGCGCCCCGGCTCTCGGTTCGCGCCTGGGCCGCCAAGGTTACAATCTCGGCCAAATTCAGCATGGAACCCAGCTCGAGATAGCCGGTAAGCTCGTAATTGTAGACCTTCGATGGATTCCTGACGCTGATCTTACCGTACCGCTCCTTCAAGCGCTGAATCCGATCGAGGGCCTCTTCCAGTCCCGCGCGTTCGCGGATCAGACCCACTTTTTCATTCATCAACTGTCCCAATTCGGAGTGGATTTTGCCCAAGGAATCACCGGACGGGTTTTGTCCACGAATGGCCGCGAGTCGTTTTTCTTCATCGCTCAACTTGGTTTCGGGAAAACTCTTCTTGGGCGCCGTCTTGGAATATCTTGCCGCGGTCTCTCCCGCTCTTCTGCCGAAGACCAACGCCTCACTCAGAGTGTTTCCCGCCAGACGGCCCGCGCCGTTGAGGCCGTTGGCGGCGCATTCTCCGACGGCGAAGAGACCCGGCAGAGACGTTTCGCCTGCCGCGTTCGCTTCAATTCCTCCCACGGAGCGATGAGCCGCCGGATGAATGGGTATTGGCTCTTTCGCGATGTCCAGGCCGGCAACCGCCCGGACCAGCTCGTGAGTTTGGGGAAAGCGCGACAGCAGCTTATCCTTGCCGATCGGTCTCAGGTCGACGGCGACCGAGCCGCCGCCGTTCTTGGACGCGTTGTGAATCGCGAGGCAAATCTTTTCCCTCGGTAGACTCTTCGATAGTTGAATCGATTCTCCTTTGCCGTCGACCACAACCGCTCCCTCGCCGAGAGCCGCTTCCGTGATCAACAGCGCCTGGTTCTTAGGGAACACCGTGGGATGGAATTGAATCATCTCCATGTCCATCAACCGGGCTCCCGACGCGTAGGCGAGGCTCTGGCCGTCTCCCGTCGTGCCGAGAGAAGCGGTCGAAGGGAGATACATCCGAGTGGACCCGCCCGTGGCGAGAATCACCGCCCGCGCGGCGAACGCATCGAGTCTGCCGGATCGAAGACTCAACGCAACGGCGCCGGCCGAGCCATTTCCGTCGACGGACAGTGAGGTGACAAACCATTCTTCGAACGAGGGGATCTCGGCGCGCTGAAACTGCTCGTGGAGCACCTGGAGCACGATGTGTCCGGTTCGATCATCCGTGTAGCAAGTTCGGCTTTTGCCGTTCGATCCGAAACGGCGCAGATCTATTCGTCCTTCATCGTTGCGGTTGAAGGGAACGCCCGTTCGCTCGAGCCAGACGATTTCTTTTGCGGCTTCCGCGGCGAAGCCCTGAACGACTTCGCGGTCACAGAGGCCGTCTCCTGCCAGGAGCGTATCTTCAGCGAAGCTCGTTGGAGAGTCGTCTTTACCGAGGGGGGCGTTGAGACCGCCCTGGGCGACCCCCGTGTTGGTTCTCAAGGGATGAACTTTGGTGATGAGGGCAACGGTGGCTCCCGCATGCTTGGCGGCGATCGCCGCTCTCAATCCCGAAGCTCCACCGCCGATGACCAAGACATCAAATTCCTGCATTCAACATCCGCCTCCGCATGCGTGTCGTTTTTATTTATAACAGATTGCCCGGAGGGTCAAGGAAAGGAGGAGCTTTCAGCGATCAGCCGTCAGCTATCAGCTAACCCTCACCCAACCCTCTCCCTCAGGGAGAGGGTTGGGTGAGGGAAAACCGCTCGAAGCTGAGCGCTGATAGCTTCTTAGCGGATTGCTTCTTTATTCTTTTTCCGGGATTCCCGGCTCGGTCATGCGCCAGGGATCGAGGATCTTGTTGAGCTTGTCCTCGGGCAAGACCTTGTGCGCGCGCGCGACTTCGCGCACGGTCTTGCCGGTGGCGAACGATTCCTTGGCGATCTTCGCGGCGGCGTCGTAGCCGATCACCGGCGCGAGCGCGGTGACCATCGCGAGGCTTTTCTCGATCATCTCCTCGCAGTGCTGTTTATTCGCTTCGATTCCCACGACGCATTTCTCCGTGAAGGCCTTGGCCACGCTGGCGCTGAAGGTGATCGCCTCGAGCAGCCTCAGCGTCATCACCGGCATCATCACGTTGAGCTCGAAATTTCCCGCCTGTCCGCAGATCGTGATCGTCGCGTCGCAGCCGATCACGTGCGCCGCGACTTGAAGAACCGACTCGCACATGACCGGATTCACTTTTCCCGGCATGATCGAAGAGCCGGGTTGCGTGTCGGGCAAACCGATCTCGCCGATGCCGCAGCGCGGCCCGGAGCTGAGCCAGCGGAGGTCGTTGGCGATCTTGGTGAAACTTACCGCCAGAGTCTTCAAGGCCCCGCTGACGTTCACGACCGCGTCCTTCGCGGCCTGCGCTTCGAAGTGGTTTTTCGCCTCGCGGAAATTCAGGCCGGTCATCTCGGAGATTTTTTTGATCGTCTTGGGGGGAAATTGAGGATGGACGTTGATGCCGGTTCCCACCGCGGTGCCGCCGAGCGCAAGCTCTTCCAGGCCGCGGGAGGCCTCTTGGATACGCTCGATGGCGAGCTCGATCTGGCGCGCGTAGCCGCTGAACTCCTGGCCGAGACGAATCGGCGTCGCGTCGGCCAGGTGCGTGCGTCCGATCTTTACGATCTTGTCGAATTCACGCGCCTTTCGTTGGAGCGCTTCGTGCAGCTTCTTCAGCGCGGGCAGAAGCTCTTTACGAATCGCCTCGAGGGCGGAGACGTGGATGGCCGTCGGTATGACGTCGTTGCTCGACTGTCCCATGTTGACGTGGTCGTTGGGGTGGACCCCTTTGCTGCCTCTTTCTTTCCCCAAAAGTTCGAGCGCACGGTTGGCGATCACCTCGTTGGCGTTCATGTTGGTCGAAGTGCCCGAGCCGGTTTGAAAAATATCGACGACGAATTCCTTGTCGAGCTTTCCATCCATGACTTCCTGGGCCGCGCGGCGGATCACATCGGCGGTCTTTGCGTCCAAGAGCCCCAGCTCCTGGTTGATCGTGGCGGCGGCGTGCTTGATAAGCGCCAGGGCGCGGATGAATTTCGGCGGAAAGCCGATGCCGCTGACGGGAAAATTTTCCACCGCCCGCTGCGTCTGGGCGCCGTAGTACGCGCTCTTCGGCACCTTCACTTCTCCCATGGAATCTTTTTCGATCCGGTATTCTTCGGCTGACATGGTTCGTCTCCTCTCTTGTCCCCCTTTTTTAGCGAGTTCTTAGGCAACAGGCAACAGGACGAGGTAGTGGTTTAATTTGCGAATTTTGTAGGGGCGACCCTGTGTGGTCGCCCGTCCGACAGGGCAGACACGCAGGTCTGCCCCTACAGTAAAATCGTAAAATTAAGAACGGTCGGTCGGGCCGGCGGCCAGTTCCACCGGTATCGTCACGGTGAACGTCGTGCCGCTGCCGCGTTGGCTTTCGACCTCGACTTTGCCGCCGAGCAGCGCGGTGAAGGTTTTGACGATGTAAAGTCCCAGGCCGACGCCGCCGTAGAGGCGAGTCTCCGAACTGTCCACCTGGAAAAATTTGTCGAAGATGGACCACTGCTGTTCGGCGGACATGCCGATGCCGGTGTCCGCTACCTTGATCTGCAGGCACTTCGGCAAGGCGTGCGATGAGAGGTCCGAGTCGGAAGGCGTGAGGTTCGAGTCTTGAATCAACTGATTGTCGGCGACCAGCGGATGGGGACCGGTGTTTTCCACCAGCCGCACCGATACCGTCACGCTGCCCTGGTCGGTGAACTTTAACGCGTTGCCGATGAGGTTCTGAATAATCTGCTTTACTTTCGCGCTATCCGTGACGATGTGTACGGGTTCCAACGGATAGTCCCAGAGAAGCGCGACGCTCTTTTTACTATGGGTCATATCCAGGTCGGACCTGAGATGCGCGAGCAACTCCGAAAGGTTGATCGGATGGTACTCGGGCATCACCGCGCGCGTTTCGAGCTGCGTCGTCTGCATGATGCTGTTGATCATGTGGAGCTGGTCGGCCGCCCGGCTGAGAATCTTCTGCAGCGCCTCCTGCTGCCGCGGATTGATGTCGCCGAGCATGCCTTCCTTGAGTACCCCGGCATAGCCCATGACCACGCTGAGCGGCGTTCTCAGCTCGTGCGACATGACGCTCAAGAATTCTTCCTTGACCTTGTTGGCGCCGACCATCTCTTCATAGATCTGCGCGTTGTGAATGGCGATGGCGGCCTGGCCGCCCAGGGTCGTGAAAAATTGCACTTCTTCCTCGTCGAACCGGTGGGTTTCCTTGGTAAAGACGGCGAGGACCCCGAGCGCCTCGTCTTTGGCCATCAAGGGGATCCCTAAAAAAGAGACCAATCCGTATTCGCGCATGAACTCCTGGTGGCGGGTGCGCGGGTCTTGGCCGACGTCGTCGATCATCACGGGCTTCTTGGTTTCGAGCACGAGCTGCGATAGGCCTCCCGGGGCTTTGGAGAAAGTCCTTTTCCACTTCTCTTCATTGATGTTCCTGGAGGCTACGGGCTCGAGCTCTCCGGTTTGCCGGTTCACCAACCGGACGGTGGCCGCGGCGTAGGAAGTGGAGAGCTGGAGCTTCTCCAACAGGATGTCCAGCACGCGGCGGAGATCCAGGGTCGAGGTGATCGCCATGCCGATCTCGTGCAGCGCGCGGATGCGCTTGAGCGCGTGTTGAAGATTCCCCATGGCCTTTTTGCGCTCGGTGATGTCGCGCACGACGCCTTCCATGCGCGTGGGATTTCCCCGCTCGTCGTAGTGGCCCCGGCCGCGCGCCGTGATCCAGCGCACCGCGCCGTCGGGCCGCACGGCGCGAAACTCGGCGCCGTAGTCCCTCTTTTCTCTCAGCGCTTCGGCGACCGCCCGGTCCACGCCTTCGCGGTCCTCGGGGTGGATCATCTGTAAAAATAATTTATAGGTGAGAGTCGCGTCGGGCGCGACCGCAAATATCTCCCGGCACTTTTCCGACCAGATCAACTCGCCGGTGACGACGTTAAAATGCCAGGTGCCGAGGCCGGCGCCGACAACGGCGAGGGCCAGGCGCTCCTCGCTGAGTTGAAGCTGCTCCTCGGCCCGCTTGCGGTTGAGGGCCGCCTCTTCGAACGCTCGCGCGAGTTGATCGGCCTCGGCGATCGTCAGCCGCGGGACTTGCGGTATCTCGCCGCGTCCCAGGGCCGCCGCGCCGCTGGAGAGAACGGCGAATACAGCCGCGATGCGCCGGCCGAACAGAGCCGCCAGGAGAAGGCCCAACAGGAGAAGCAACATTCCTCCCATCGACACGGCGACCCGCTCCTTTCCGTCCAGAACCGCGATCATCACGCCGGCGAATATCAAAACCGGCAGGAGCGCGACCGCGACCAGAATCATCAGGTGCCAGCGTATCTTCATGGGTCAGCGTCTCCGGACTGGAAAAGAAGTGCCGAATGCGGGAGAGAAAGTCCGTCCATATCAAAAAAGCCCGCCTGGCATGTCCAGTCGGGCTCATAGCTGACCTTCAAACGGCGGGCCGCCTAGTCCCATAGACCTGCGCAGCCTTCGAAACTCCAACTGGCGGCGATTATCTCACCCGCGTCGGCAAACTGTCAAGGTGAATTGAAAAAACGCGACAGCGAAGTGTGCCGTGTTGGCAAAAAAATCCGCGCGCTCTACGGGGCGGAAGGAATCGTCACTGTAAACGTCGAACCTTTGCCGAGCTCGCTCTCCACTTCGACTTTTCCCCCGAGCAGATCGGTGAATTGTTTTACAATGTAAAGTCCAAGCCCGACGCCGCCGTAGTGTCTGGTCGCGGAGCTATCGACCTGGAAAAACTTGTCGAAGATGGATCGCATCTGCTCGGCGGGAATGCCGATGCCGGTGTCGGCCACCCGCAGCTCCACCCAGCGCCTGGCTGTACCGGAGAATGGGTGGACCGGAGAATCGGTGACTTCCCCGCCCCGATTCCCCGATTCTCCGTTTCCCCGATTCCCCGTTTCAGAAAGGACTCGCGCCGAGACCGTCACGCTGCCCTCAGCGGTGAATTTGAGCGCGTTGTTGATGAGGTTCTGCAGGATCTGTTGCAATTTCGCTCTATCGGTATTGATGGAGTCCGCGTCGGTAGGGTAATCCCATAGGAGTCTGACATCTTTCTTCTCGGCCCGGACAGCATAGTCCGACTTCAACTGATCGAGAAATTCATTGAGGTCCACAGGCTGGGGCTCCAGCGCGACCACGCGCGCCTCGATCTGCGCGGTCTGTAAGATATCGTTGATCATGGCAAGCTGGTCCGCCGCCCGGGTGAGCACTTTCTCCAGCGCCTGTTCCTGCTGCAGATTGATCTCGCCCAGCAGCCGGTCCTTGATCATCCCCGCGTATCCGGTCACCACGCCGAGAGGCGTTCTGAGCTCGTGCGATATGACGCCGAGAAATTCGTCTTTGACCTTATTTGTCTTCTCAAGATCGGCGGCGTGCTTCTTGGTTTGCTCATGGAGCTGGGCGTTGTGGAGGGCGATCGCCGCGTGATTTGCCAGCGTGGTGAGGAGATCGATCTCCTCTTGGTTGAATTCATGCTCGCGGCCCGTATAAATGCCGAGAACGCCCAAGACTTCGCCCTTGGCGATCAGCGGGATTCCCAGGTAGGAAACCAAGCCGTACTTGCGGAAGATTTCGCGATTGTGCGTCAGCGGATCTGCGTCGATGTTGAGGACCGCCACGGGCGATTGGGTCGCGATGACCTTCCAGGACCGCGCGCCGGTTCGACTTGCGTTCCATTCTTTGGCGTCCACGCCCCGGCAGGCGACAAACTCGAATTTTCCCGTCTCGCGGTTGAGAAGCCGCACCGTTCTGGCCGTCGCGATCGGCAAGAAGAGCTCGATCTTCTCCAGCAGAATCTGGAGTACGCTCTGGAGATCCAACGAGGAGGCGATGGCTTGCTCGATCGCTCGGAGCGCCTCGACGCGTTGGAGATTGTCGCGGGCCTGCTGTTCGGCGCGCTTGCGCTCCGTGATGTCGCGAACGTAACCGGTGAATACCGGAGGACCGTTCAGAGGAATGCGGGTTATGGCAAGCTCTACCGGAAACTCAGTGCCATCCGCGCGCATCGCAGTGATCTCGATCTCCTTTCCCAGCACTGGGCCCTCGCCCGTGGACAAATAGTGCGCCAGACCGCGGCGATGCCCGTCGCGCAGGGATGGAGGAATGATCAACTCGCTCATCGCCTTGCCCAAGGTTTCGGCGCGAGTGTAACCGAACGTCTTCTCGGCCGCCGCATTGAATTCAACGATTTTCCCCTCGTGGTTGATGGTGATGATGCAATCGAGCGCCGATTCGAAAATGGCCGCTTTGCGCGCCTCGCTTTCACGGAACGCCTCTTCCGCCCGCTTGCGCTCGGTGATGTCATGCACAACAACGAAGAAACCCTGAACCTCTCCCTTCATGTCTAAATCCGGCACGAGAGTGGTGAGCCCCAGCAACGGCTCGCCCGAGGCGGTCTTGAGCGGGTTCTCGAAGGTGACCCGCTCGCCGTCCAAGGCTCGCTTGATATAGGGTTCGGCCCGCCTGAAGGCTTCCTCGCCGATGACTTCCGGCACCGTGCGGCCCACGATGGCCGCTGCAGGCGCACCAAACCGGCGTTCATACGAGGCATTGACGAACAGATAGCGGAGGTCACGGTCCACGCGGGAAACGAGATCGGGGATGTTGTCGTAGATCAACGACAGCTGATTCTCCCGTTCGCGCAACGCTTCCTCGGCTCGCTTGCGCTCGGTGATGTCTTCTACCACCCCAACGTAGCTGACAACCTTTCCCGATGCGTCCACCTGCGGCGTCGCGAGAGCATGCACCCAGCGCAGATCTTCGGCGGGCGTGATGAGGCGATAGTCGGTTGCATAATCCTTCCTCTGCGCGGCCGCGTCATGCCACGACTGCTTAACTCTTTCCAGCTCGTCCGGGTGAATCGCCCGCATCCATCCGTATCCCAGGCTCTCTTCCGCGGTCAGTCCCGAAATCGTGCTCCAAATCGGGTTGGTGTAAACACACTCGCCCGTCGGCGTGGTCAAGAAGATCCCGATCGGCGCCGCCTCCGCCAAGGTGCGAAATCGTCCTTCGCTCTCCCTGAGCGCCTCCTCCGCCGGCTTACGCTCGGCGAGTTCAGCCTGAATTTTCCGACGGGCTCGCGTCGGCTTCTCCGAAGAACTCTTTGTCCTGCGGGATCTTCGTCTGCTTTTTGAACGTCTTTGAGCCATTTCACTCGACGCGAATCGAAGGCGCAATAAAAAAGCCCGGCCGGTCTGATCCAGTCGGGCTCGCCGTTGATCGCCAAAGTCGTCCAGCCGGAGTCGCGGCGGAATCAGTCCGTCTCGGCTTTTACGCGTAATTCTTGCATAGGTGCGTCGGAGGAGGCAAGACAGAATGTCCGATCCACGGCGGCCGGCGACGCCGGCCTAGGTTGCGTAGGGGATTCTGACCGTGAACGTCGATCCTTCGCTGGGTTCGCTCGCGACGTCGAGTCTGCCGCCGAGAAACTCGGTGAAGTGCTTGACGATGTAAAGTCCCAAGCCGGTTCCGCCGTAGAGCCGGGTCTCGGAGCTATCGACCTGGTAGAACTTATCGAAGATGACGCCGAAGTGCTCCCCGGCGATGCCGATTCCGGTGTCCGCCACCTTCAATTCCACCCACTTTCTTCTCGGGTCCTCGGTCAGCCGGAGCGAAACGGTAACGCTGCCTTGGGGCGTGAATTTGATCGCGTTGTTGATCAGGTTGACCAAAATCTCCTTCAGTTTCCCGCCGTCGGTCACGATGGCCAACGGTTCCGAAGGGTAATCCCAGACGAGCGCCACCTGCTCTTTGGTGTGGCTTATGGCGTAATCCGACTTGAGATGGCCGAGCAGCTCGGCCAGGTTCACTAGATGGCGCTCGAGCACGAGCGCGCGCGATTCGAGCTGGGTGATCTGCATGATGGCGTTGATCATCGTGAGCTGGTCGTTGCCGCGGGTGAGCAATTTCTGCAGCGCGTCTTCCTGCTGCGGGTTGATCTCGCCCAGTAGCCTCTCCTTGACCATACCGGCGTAGCCCATGACGACGCTCAGCGGCGTCCTCAGCTCGTGCGACATGACGCTCAAGAACTCGTCCTTGACCTTGCTCGCCTTCTCGAGCTCGTCGCGCGAATCTTTCAGGTGATCGAAAAGCTCCCGGTTCTCGATGGCGACGCCCATTTGTTGCGCGATGGCTACCAGGAGATCTTTTTGTCCCTCGTCGAAGCGGCCCGGCCGCCGGCTGGCAAGATGGATGACGCCGCACACGGACCCATGAATCCTCAGCGGCAGCAGGGCGCAGGAGGAAAAGCCCGCTTGCTGCTGAACCTTGGTCTTGAAGCGCGGCTCGGCGGCGATCTCGGGAGCGACGATGGGCTCGCCGTGTTTGACGACCCATTCCAGCGCCCCTCCCAACAGCCCGGTCTCCATCTGCCTGACATGGTCGTCGGAAAATTCCCGGTGGCCGGCGACGACGGTGGCGCCCGTGTCCTTTTTCCAGACCCGGATCAGAACGGCATCGGCGCCGGTCGCCTCCATGAGGCTCGCGAGGATTCCATCGATCGTTTCGGCGATGGACCCCGACGCCGTGAGGGGCGCCAGCGCCGAGTAAATACCGGGGAGCGCCTTCAGCGAGTTTTTCAAATTGGCGTTGGCCAGCTCCAATTGTTTTTTGGACAGCTCGAACTCCTCGTATAACCGTCCCTGGTAAATCGACTGCGCCGCCTTCGCCGCCGCGGACCTCAAGAATTCTATCTCATCGCGGGCAAAATCGTGCTCCTCGCCGGTGTAAACGCCGAGGATCCCGAGCCCTTCATCGTTGACGACCACCGGGACGCCCACATACGAAACCACCCCGGCCTTGCGCACCATCGGCTTGTTGGCCTGCGGGTCGTGCTGCAGATTCCCTATCGTCAGGGGAGTTTTCGTTTCGATGATTTTCTTGCTGCGCGCGCCGAGAACCCGGTTTTCTTCGAGCGTCCAGTTTTCTTCGTTTCGATGGCGCGCGCGCAGGGGCTCCAATTCACCGGTTTCCCGGTTCAACAGCCGGACCGTGGCGGCGGTCGCGAAGGGGAGAACGAGGTCGATTCGCTCGAACAGGATATCGAGAATATCGCCCAGCTCCGGCGCGGAAGGGATGGCGAGCTCGCTCTCTCGCAGAGCCCGCAGGCGCTGGAGATCGCGCTGCAGCCGTCTTTCGGAGCGTCTCCGCGAGGATTCCGCTTGCGCGAAGGAGCGGGCGCTCCGGAGGATGACGACGGTGAAGAAAACGGCATTGGACAGCGCGAAGAGGACCAATCCAACTTCAGCGCCGTAAAATCCTCTTCTCTGGCCCAGCAAGGTCAAGTAGCCGAGCAGAAGCGGGATGCCGACCGCGCCCGGCAGCCATCGAAGCGCCGACAAACCGCCGGTGTTGTCTCCCGCGAGAGCCGCGAGAAGGCCCTCGCCGGGGCGCGCGCATAGAACGCCGAGGGAAAGAATCAGGAAGCACGCCGCCGCGTGCGGCGCGATGGGGGCATAGGACCCGACGGCATAGAGTGCAGGGATGCCATAAAGATATCCGGACAACGCGAGCAGCGAAAGCGCGCCGGTCGCCAGGGCGATCGACTGGACGATCCGGGCTTCGATGGCCGCGCCGAGCAGCGACAGCTCGGCGCCCAGCAATAAGATCAAAACTGCCGTGGCGGGATCCATTCGGCCGCTTTCGGCCGCCGGATCGTTGAACCAAAGTTGATCGATGCCGAGGTCCCGCCCGAGCAGATGCTCGGCAAGCGTCAACAGGCCTATCAGAACGACGACGGCCGCGCACGCCCGGGCGACGAGAAGCAGGCGAGCGTCCGAGTCTCCGGACAAGAGCCATAAGGACAGGGCGGATAGAACCAACGCCAGAGCCGCGTTGGCCTTCATGTCGCCCCCGCCGAGATAAACAGTCTTCAAGATTGAGACGTCGAAGGCCCAACCCAGAAGAACGAGACACCCGACGGCGGCGGCGGCGACACTTGCCGCGCGCGCGCAGCGCTGGAGAGGAGAAATGGGCTCGATATTGGTTAGCGCGGCCATTTAAACAAAAACCCGGCTGGAACGATCCAGTCGGGTCATGATTCATCGAGCTAATGCCGTTTTGAGTTCAACCAAATTTCTCGGCTGAATCTGAAATTTTAAAAACGATTTTACGCCGGGCGCTGCCTAAAAGCAATCGCTCCTATATTTCACGCGGTCCGCGGCGCGGGCTTCATCTTCTTTTTCGCTCGCCGTTATGTTAGCAGGACTTTTCATGAACCCGGTACAGCAGCTCAACGAAACCATCACGCGCTGCAAGCGATGCCCGCGCCTGGTCCGCTGGCGCGAGCAAGCGGCGAAGAATCCGCCGCTGCGCTATCGGGGACAAAAATATTGGGCCAAGCCGCTGCCGGGATTCGGCGATCCCGCGGCGCGTCTTTTCATCGTCGGCCTGGCGCCGGCGGCGCACGGCGGCAATCGCACGGGTAGAATCTTTACCGGCGACCGCAGCGGCGACTGGCT
>DASXUF010000191.1 GCA_036504975.1 Candidatus Binatia bacterium
GCCTCAGGATTCAGCCGCGCCTTCGGTACGACTTTCGCGTACGCCTCTTCCGCTCTCGTACGGTCGAGATGCTCCTCCTCCACGATCAGACGAATCGTTTCCTCGCGATTCTCCGGCTTGAGCAGCCAGTCCGTCGCCACGACCCAGGCGCGGATAAAACGGATCGTGACGTCGCGATGCCCTTCGAGCCACGAGCGGTGCGTCCAGCCGCAGGTCAGCGGCCAATTGGAAACGTAATCCTCCGCGCGCGCGAGGAGGATACCACCAGACACAAAGGCTTTTTCCGTTGATGGCGGCGTCAGCATCGCTGCGGCGACCTTGCCCTGGAGAAACGCTTCGAGCCGTTTGGGCGAGCTGCCGATGATCGCGATCCGGTAATCGCTTTCGTTTATGCCGTGGCTGCGGAGAATTTTCATCCGGATGAGATCGAGATTCGAGTCGCCGGGATCGCCGGCGATTAGCTTGCCGCGCAGCGCATCTAAAGAAACTATGCCGGGTCTGCCGACGAGACTCGCCGTTAGGCCTTCTTCAGCTTGCAGGAAAAGAAGGTAGTCCATTCCATCCCGCGTCGTCCGCGCGATCATCGTGTCCGCGCTGCTGAGCGTAAAATCCCAACGTCCTTCGGCGATCCCGCGATTGTGATCCGGCGCGTAGGTCGCTTCGTCGAAGCGGACTTCGATCCCTTCCTTCTCGAAGTAGCCCTTGTATTGAGCCACCAGATGCGGCGGCCTCATGTGGTAGCCGGTAGTGCGAAGGATATCCATCGGAGTCAGCGAGAGGGACGGCGCCTGGCTGGAGAGTTGATCTCCTGGATGAACGAAACGAGCGGCCGCCCAAGCTCGGGGGCCGCACGCGATATGCCTAGGTGTACAATCTGTCGATGAACCCGCTATCGTCGATTTTTCTTAGATAGTGCATGTCCCAAAGAGACATGGGATTGACCTTCGCCGATTCCGGATCCTGACGCTTCGCCAGCTCGAAAACGTTCCGGATCGCGGGCAGTGAAGGATAAGGTTTTTTCTCCAGAATCGCGGCCAGTTCCTTGTAAACGTGTTCGACAACCTCTCTGTCCCAGCCTTGAGATCCATACTTCTTTTCCAGAATGGCGATGGTCTTTGCCTTCTGCGTTTTGAAAAAATGAGCACCCTCGATGATGCCCTTGAGTACCCGATCGACGATGTCGGGGTGTTTCTGGGCGAACGGCCAGCTCGTCGAGACGGTGGTGAACCAAATCATCGGCTGGAACGGAATGTCGATGACTTTGAGTCCCGCCCGCTTGGCGAAAAGGTCGTCCGGCGGGGTCACGAGCGCGCCGTCGAATTCTCCCGCCTTGACTCCTTCCCACGCGTCCTTGCTCTCGCTGCGCCACTTTTTCATCACGATGTCGCCGCGATCGACGTCGAGACCGTTCTCCTTAAGAAACAGCCAATTGTTGAGCCCGGGATGCTGTCCTTTATGGGAGACGACTTTGCCCTTGAGATCGGCGATTTTGTCGATGCCGGAATCAGGTTGCACGACGAGCCGGTGGTAGTTGAGATTGAGCGTCTGGCCGACGTAGAGCCACGGATCCCCCTTGAGGCGGGCGGCGTACGGCGAGAGATGATTGCCGCTGACGAATTCCACATCTCCTTTACCGACGCTTTTGTGGGAATCGTCCGCGCTGATAAAAAAATCGTAGTCGACGTCCAGGCCATGCTTCGCCCAGGCCCCGGATTCCTGCACCACGTGGAGAAAGGCCAGATGGCCGTCAGAACGATAAGGAAATTTGATCTTGTCCATGCTTCCTCCGAGAATTTTTTTGATATCCGCTATCCATCCCATTGTGGGTTTGCGTTGTCAAGCGGAGAGTCGGACGGCTTTGACTTCAGGAGCAAATCCGGATAAGTAAAACCCTAGAGCGTTGTAAGAAGTGAAACTGAAAATTATCAAAGTCAATATCCTGGGAAGAATTGCCGGGAAAGAGATGCACCCATAAGGGTGCATCTCTTTTTTTGAGCTGGCGGAGGTTTGGCCTTGCGCGAGCAAATAGAGATACTGGCTTCGCTGCAGAACGTGGACCGCGAGATCAAGGAGAAAAACGGCGCCAAGCAGGTGCTCTTGGAAGAAATCCGCAAGAGAGAAGACGAGCTCAAGATGAAACGGAACGCAGTAACGCAGCTCAGGGCCGAGTGGAAGGAAAAAGACAAACTCAGGCAGGAAAAAGAGCATTTGCTGCAGGACGAGGGCAGAAAGACGATGGAGAAGCGGATGCGCATGAACCGGATCAAGAATATCCGCGAGCTCCAGGCTCTTCAGCATGAGGTCGATCAGATCAAACAGGCCAATTCGCAGATCGAAGAGGAGCTGATCGGAATCCTGGAGGATTTGGAGGCGCGCGCGTCTATGCTTAAGGAAAAAGACGAAGAGATCAGCGGGCTCGAGCAAGCGTGGGGGGGGCAGAAGGCGGGATTGGAGGCGCGGGTGGCCGAGATCGATAAAGAGGTGGCGCAAACCTCCGCGGGCCGCCAAACCATCGCCGCGCAGCTCAACGGAGATCTCATCCAACGCTACGAGATGATTTTTTCGCGACGCGGCGGCATGGCCGTGGTGGCGATCTCGGACGGCATCTGTCAGGGCTGCTTCATGAACATCCCGCCCCAGCTCTCGAACGAGATCAGGAAAAGCGAAAGACTCCATCTTTGTCCGAGTTGTCACCGTATTCTCTACTACAAGCCTACTGTTTCCAACGACAAGCAGATCTAAATCCGATGGCAGGCGATCCCCAAGGGGAATGGCTGCTCATGGTGGACGGCGCGTCCCGCGGCAATCCGGGGGAGGCGGGCTCAGGCGCGGTGATCTTCGACGAAACCGGCAAAACCATCCGGGAACTCACCCGCTATCTGGGTCGCGCTACGAATAACGTGGCCGAGTACGAAGCGTTTCTGATGGGTCTCGAGGAGGTTCTGCGACTCGGAGGGAAGCGGCTGCGCGTCGAGAGCGACTCCGAGCTTTTGGTGCGCCAGTTGAACGGCGTGTACCGGGTCAAGGACGAGAAGTTGAGCCGGCTCCATCAAGAGGCGCAGGCGCTGTTGCGCCAGCTCGATTCGTATCGTATCATTCATGTCAGGCGCGAAAAAAATCGCGTCGCCGATCGATTGGCCAATCAAGCCATCGACGAAGCGCATTGAAAAGCTCCGAAAAACTTCTGATAGTCGGGCTAAAGCAGATCAAGCGATCGCTTCTCCAATGCCATTAACGTGGCATTGGGAGGAGAGGAAAGTCCGGACTCCACAGGACAGGGTGGCCGCTAACGGCGGCCCCGAGTGATCGGGGGAAAGTACCACAGAAAACATACCGCCGTCCGCCTCAAACGGAAGGTAAGGGTGAAAAGGTGAGGTAAGAGCTCACCGGTCCGCCAGTGATGGCGAACGCATGGCAAACCCCACCTGGAGCAAGACCAAATAGGAGGGTTGGGTGGTCCGCCCACAGCCCTCGGGTAAGGTCGCTCGACCCTGTGAGCAATTACAGGGCCAGATGAATGATCGCTGTGGTCTCTACTAGAGGCCATTACAGAATCCGGCTTATCGATCTGCTTTAGCCTGCTTTTTCCGGGGGTAGTAGTTTCCCGCGCCACAATTCCCGTCTACATCTTGCGACTTTCATAAATATTCACGTCGTTTATCGCAACATCTAGTGGCCGGGCCATCTCGCCTTGTAATAGCCGCATTTTGAGGCAGAATTTTTTTATTGACAGAAGCCCTACAGGAAGCTATAAATCGCGACTAAGTGGGATAAAGTGGTATGAACTCCCACAAATATCCAAGGCGTTGAAATGTTTCGTGGCAGCTTTGAACACACCGTCGATACGAAAGGTCGTTTAAGTATCCCGGCGAAATTTCGCGAGGTCTTGTTGGGGAAAGGTGATGACCGCATCATCATCACCAACTTCACAGTTGCTTCCACGCACTGCTTGGACGTTTATCCATTCGACGAATGGCTTCGCTTCGAGGAAGAGATCAAAAAAAAACCGAGATTCGATACGCGCATGGTGGACTTCCAAAATTATTATTTGAGCAGCGCGACCGAATGCGCTGTGGATAAACAGGGACGCATCCTCATCCCCCCGTTGCTCCGCAACTATGCCAATCTAAAACGCGACGTAGTCCTGGTTTCCGCGCTTGATAAATTTCGTGTCTGGGACAAAGAGGCATGGAAGAAGGTCTTTACCGAGGCCGAAGACAAAGTGGTGCAGGATCCTAATTACTTCGGCGATTTGGGATTCTAACTCTAACGGCCCGCGTCAGAGAGAAGCCGCGACGGGTCAAAGGAGAAGCGAATGCTGCAGCGAAAAATCATCCAGGATGTCTCGGTGATCGATATCAACGGCGACATCGATTTTCGTGAGATGATCCGAATCAAGGACGCCATTGGCTCCTTGATCGACCGTGAACAGACGAAAGTTGTTTTGCATCTGAAGGGCGTCGATCACATCAACTATCTCAGCATCGGAGTGTTGCTCGAGCGGCTAAAGGTTCTGCGCAATTTGAACGGCGATTTAAAGCTGGCGGGAATGACCCCCTACGTCCGCGACATCTTCAAGGTTGTCGGAATGGATCAATTCTTCGAAGACTATATGACACTGGAGGACGCCATCGACAGCTTCGACGACGATTGGGAAGGGGATGGAACGTTTCATTAATGGCGTACGCGCATGCGCCGGTGATGCTGCAGGAAGTTATGGAAATCCTGCGGCCCGAGGCGCGGAGAACGTATCTTGACGGCACTCTCGGCGGTGGAGGGCACAGCGAAAAAATTCTCGAGCTAAGCGGCCCGGATGGAAGGGTCCTTGGTTTGGATTGGGACGACGAGGCCGTCGCGGCGGCGCGCCGGCGATTGGAAAGATTCGGCGACCGGCTCGTGGTGCGGCGCGCGAGCTTCCGCGACGCGCGGGAAGTCTTGCGGCAACTCGGCTGGGAGCGCGTGCATGGCGTTTTGTTGGACCTCGGCCTCTCGTCGCATCACGTCGAGTCCGCCGATCGAGGATTCAGTTTTCAGGCGGAGGCCAAACTCGACATGAGAATGGACCGGCGACAAGCTCCCGACGCGAGCGAGATTGTCAACACGCTCCCGGTTCGAGAGCTGGCGCGGATATTGCGGGAGTATGGAGAAGAACCGCGGGCGCGGCGGATCGCCTTTGCGATCGAAACCGAGCGCAGGCGCGGCCGTATCGCGAGCACGAAAGAACTGGCGGATCTCGTGGCGCGAGTTGCGGGAAAAAAGCGCGGCCACATTCATCCCGCCACTAGAACGTTTCAGGCGTTGAGAATCGCGGTGAACCGAGAATTGGAAAACCTGCAGGGTTTTTTGGACGACGGCTATGAACTCCTACACCCGGGGGGGCGCATGGTCATCATCTCTTTTCATTCGTTGGAAGACCGACTGGTCAAACAGGCGTTTAGAAAATGGAGCCGGAGCTGCATCTGTCCGCCAAAAACTCCTATCTGCCGCTGCGGCTGGAGTCAAAAGGTGAGACTGTTGACCTCCACCCCGCGCACCCCGTCGGATTTGGAACTGCAGCAAAATCCGCGAGCGCGGTCGGCAAAGCTCCGCGCCGCCGAACGGATCTAAGAAAAATGGCGATAGCTCTGAGTAAAAAAATATGGGGGCTCGGTCTCCCCAAACGGCGACAGGCTGAACCGGCGCGGGTCTTCCGGCGCAGAAGACTGCTCTTGCCTGCCGTTCTCGGGGTCGGTTTGGTCGCCATGGCATTGCTGCATGTCTGGCTCCGGCTGCAGGTGGTTCATCTCGGCTACGTTCTTTCCACCATGAGCAAGCTGCAGAGCCAGCTCGAACAGGAAAATCGCGAGCTCAAGGTGGAGCTGGCGACGCTGACTTCGCCGGGGCGGCTCGAAGCGATGGCCCGCGCGAGATTGGGAATGACCGAGCCTCAGCGGGGTCAGGTGGTGGTTCTGCCGTGAGACGCTCGTTCGCGGGAGCCAAATTCCGCCTTGGGCTCGCGGGCGGATTCTTTTTGCTGATATTTTTGACGATCGCGCTGCGCGCGGTCCAGCTCCAGATCATCGAGGGAGAAAAGCTCAAGCAACTGGGCGAGAGACAACATCTCAAAGAATGGATCGTGCTTCCCAGACGGGGCACGATTCTTGATCGCTCGGGAGAGCCCCTGGCGCTGAGTTTGGAGGGCAAATCGGTTTATGCCCGTCCTCATCGCATCAAGGACCGGCACGCCGTAGGCAGCAGCCTCGCGCAAGCGCTGGCGCTCGACGCGGCGGAGGTGATCGCGAAGCTCGCTACGGATAAGCCGTTCGTGTGGATCAAGCGCCAGGTCGCGCCCAAGCAAGCCGAGCGGGTTCAAGCCCTCAATCTCGAAGGCGTGGGAATTTACGACGAGCCCAACCGCTATTATCCACAAGGCCAGCTTGCGGGACAGGCGATCGGATTTGTCGGCCGGGATTCGCAGGGGCTGGAAGGCGTCGAGATGCAATACGACCATTACCTCCGCGGCGAGAGCGGCTCGCCGCTCGTCGAGCGCGACGCATTGGGACGCCGCGTCCTCGTGCACGGCGTGGAAGGGCTCCAGATCCCGCCGGGCTCCGACCTGCAGTTGACTCTGGATACTTCGATCCAGCACCTGGCCGAGCGCGAACTGGAAGCCTCCGTCGCCAAGTACCGGGCCAAGGCGGGAATCGCCGTCGTCGTGGAGCCGTTCACCGGCGAAGTCCTGGCGCTCGCCAATTATCCATTATTCAACCCCAACAGCTTCAGCCGCCAATCGTCGCAGCAACGGCGCAACCGCGCGGTGACCGACAGCTTCGAACCCGGATCCACTTTCAAGACCATTCTCGCCGCCGCCGCGCTCGAAGAAGGAGTTGTCGGCAAGGAAGATCTTTTTTACTGCGAGTACGGCAAGTATTCATTTGCCGGCAAGACCATTCACGACACGCACGAGTACGGCTGGCTTCCCTTCTCCAAGATCATCCAATATTCTAGCAATATCGGCGTGACCAAAGTGGCCGAGAAACTCAACAAGGACCGCTACTCGAAATATATTGATAAATTCGGTTTCGGTCAGCCGAGCGGCATCGACCTGCCGGGAGAGGCCGCAGGCGCCGTCCGGCCCGCGGCCAAATGGGCCGCGATCGATCTCGCCACGCATGCTTTCGGCCAGGGAATTTCGGTAACCCCCATCCAACTGGTCATGGCTTATGGCGCGATCGCTAACGGCGGTTTCCTCATGCGGCCATTCGTCGTGCGCCGAGCCGTCGCGCCCGACGGCCGCGTTCTGTGGGAGAACCAGCCGCACGTCGTGCGCCGGGTCATCTCGCAATCAACGGCCCGCGTGCTCACCTCTATTCTCAAAGGCGTGGTCGACGAAGGCGGCACGGGCGTCATGGCCGGCGTGGAAGGATTCGAAGTCGCGGGCAAAACCGGCACCGCGCAAAAACCCGATCCGGCGCGCGGCGGATATTCCAAGAAGAGAATCGCCTCGTTCATCGGTTTTGTCCCCGCGGATGAGCCCCGCCTCGTTATGTTGGTGATTGTGGACGAGCCTGAGACGTCCGTTTACGGCGGCACGGTCGCGGCCCCGGCATTCCGCAACATCGCCGCAGCGAGCCTGCAGCGTCAGGCGGTGGCGCCGGACAAAATGCAAGCTACGCTTCCGGCGGCGCAGCACGCGGCGGCGCGGGCGGAGCGCAGAGTCGAGCGCGTCGCGGCGCGGGAAGACGGCGGTCCGGAGGTGCCGGACTTTATCGGCCTCAGTCTCCGCGAAGCGGTGGAGAAAGCCAGAACGCTCAAGATCAAAGTCGAGATGCGCGGCAACGGGTACGTAATAAAGCAGGCGCCTCTTCCGGGCGCCGGCTGGGGGAAAGACGAGATACTGACCCTCAACCTGCAAGGCTGACGATCATGCGTCTCAGCGAACTCGTGCAGGCGGGCGAGGTGGAAGAGAGCAAAGGCGATCTTAATCGCGCGATTGCAGGGCTCGCGTACGACTCGCGGCAGGTCAAGAAAGACTTTGTCTTTTTTGCCGTGCCGGGAGCGCGGACCGACGGGCATGAGTTTATCAAAGACGCTTTCGCGCGCGGCGCCGCCGCCGTCGTCGTCGAGCGCAAGATCGGGTCTCCTGTTAACTGCGCGTGGATCCGAGTGCGGAGCGTCCGACGCGCCATGGGGACATGGGCGGCCCGGTTCTATGATTATCCCAGCCGGCGCGTGGCGCTCGTCGGCGTCACGGGAACCAACGGCAAGACCACGGTGACCTACCTACTGGAATCGATCTTTCGCGCCGCCGGGATAGCCGCCGGAGTCGTCGGGACGGTCAATTACCGTTACCGGGATTGCGTTCTCCCCGCGCCCCATACGACGCCCGAGTCGGTCGATCTCCAACGCCTGCTCGCGGAAATGGCCGCCGCCGGCGTGGACAGCGTCGCGATGGAGGTCTCTTCACACGCGCTCGAACTCGAGCGCGTGCGCGGCCTCGATTTCGACGCGGCGATTTTCACCAATTTGACGCGCGACCATCTCGATTTTCACCTCGACATGGAGCATTATTTCCTGAGCAAGAGCAAGTTCTTTACCGATTACCTGCCGTCGAGCGCCAAGAAGGAAAAATCCGCCGTCATCCACGGCGGTGATCCCAAAGGACGCGAGCTGCTGGAAAAAATCGCCAGCCTCGGCGTTCGGCCGGTGAGCTACGGCCACGCGCCGGAATGGGACGTCCATCCGGTCGCAGTCAAGGGCGATCTTGACGGTCTTCGCGGCAAGCTCCAGATAGGCGAGCGCGCGGTTGAATTTTCCTCGGCGCTCGTCGGCGCCGTCAATCTGGAAAATATTTTGGCCGCGGCGGCGGCCGGCTACGCTTTGGGGCTCAAGCCGGAAGCTATCTCCGGCGGCATCGCGCGGCTCGCGACCGTTCCCGGGAGGCTGGAGAAAGTCGAGAACAGCCGCGGCGTTTCCATCCTGGTCGATTACGCCCACACGCCCGACGCGCTCGAAAGGGCGCTCACTCTTCTCAAGCCGCTTGCGAAGGGCAGGCTCATCGCCGTTTTCGGCTGCGGCGGCGACCGCGACCGCGGCAAGCGTCCGCTCATGGGCGAAGCCGCCGGGCGCCTCAGCGACGTCGCTGTTCTCACCTCGGATAATCCGCGCAGCGAAGATCCGCTCAAGATCCTTGAAGAGATTGAAGTGGGGGTTCGTCGTACAGACATGAAAAGAGTTTCGGTTCCGAATCCAAAATCCAAAATCCAAAATCCAAAATCGGAGCGCGGTTATTTCGTCGAGCCGGATCGCCGGGCGGCGATTGGTTTCGCGTTGAGTCGCGCACGCGCGGGCGATCTGGTCCTGATCGCCGGGAAGGGCCACGAGGACTATCAGATTCTGGGCGCGAAGAAGATTCATTTCGACGATCGGGAAGTGGCAAGAAAGGAGCTGCAGAAACTGAGTTCTTAGTTGTCAGTTTTTAGGTAATTAAAAACTTGAAACTCAAAATTAAAAACTCATGAATGCATTTTTAGATGTGGAGCCTGGAAGAGATATTAATGGCTACAGGCGGGAAATTGATCCGGCAAGGCGCGCGTAGCGTCTTCGGCGAAATCGTGACGGATTCGAAGAGCGCGAAAAAAGGTTCCGTGTTTGTCGCGCTCAAAGGCGCGAGGTTCGACGGCCACCGTTTCCTCGGCGATGCCGCGCGGCGCGGCGCGGCGTGTCTACTGGTTCACAAGCGGCCCGTGGCCGGCGGCGCCCTCGGCGGCGCGGCGGTGGTCCGGGTCAAGGACACGCTGGAAGCCCTCGGCCATCTCGCCCATTACCGGCGCACCGTCGTCGCGCCCAAGGTTCTCGCCATCACGGGGTCGAACGGCAAGACGACGACGAAGGAGATGGTCGCGGCGATCCTCCAAAGCGCGTCGCTCGACGGCCAACGGCTCAAGGGAAAAGTTTTAAAGACCGAAGGCAATTTCAACAATCTCGTCGGCCTGCCGATGACGCTGCTCCGCCTTCGAGGCCGTGAGAAGGTCGCGGTCGTGGAAATGGGGACGAGCACTCCCGGAGAGATCGCGCGACTTTGCAGGATCGCCGAGCCCGACATCGGCCTCATCACCTCGGTCGCCCCGGCGCACCTCAGCGGCCTCAGGACCGTCGCCGGCGTGGCACGGGAAAAGGGACAGCTCTTTCGCGGCATACGCTCCGGCGGCGTCGCCGTCGTGAACGCCGACGATCCGTGGACGCGACGCCTGGGCGCGAGGTTCAAAGGAACGAAAATCACCTATGGAAAAAGCGGCGCGGTTAGGGCGGAGGGCTGGCGATCTCTCGACGCCGGCGAATCCCGCTTTACGCTACGAGTCCAGCGGCAACGCGAGCCCGTCCGTCTGCGATTCTCCGGCGCGCACAATCTCTCCAATGCGCTGGGCGCGGCGGCGATGGCCCATGGACTGGGAGTCGATATCGCGGCGATCCGCGCGGGCTTGGAATCGGCGCGGCCTTTTGCCATGCGCATGGCGGTCGAGCGCTGGCGCGGCGTCGGCGTCATCAACGACGCCTACAACGCCAATCCGGCCTCGATGGAGGCGGCGCTCAAAACGCTCGGCCAATTAAAAGCCAAGGGGAAAAAGATCGCGGTCCTCGGCGATATGCTCGAGCTCGGCGGCGAAGCGCGGGAGCGCCATCGCGCGCTCGGCCGCCAGGCGGCGGCGTGCGGCGTGGACCGTCTTTATTTGCTCGGGTCGCAGGCCCGCGCGGTCGCAGCAGGCGCGCGGCGCGCCGGCATGGACCAGGATCGGATAACGATCGGAAAAAATCACCGCCACCTTGCGGGGCTCGTCCGAAAACACGCGCGGCGCGGCGACTGGATTCTCTTCAAAGGCTCGCGCGGCATGAAGATGGAAAACGTGCTCGCGGCGCTGAGAGACAAGGAAGCGTGATCTTTGCTTTATTATTTTCTCTATCCCCTGCACACGACCTACTCGGCGTTCAACGTTTTTCGCTACATCACCTTCCGCGCCGCGATGGCCGCGCTGACGGCGCTGTTGATCTCGTTTCTGTTCGGACCGTCGTTGATCCGCTCGCTCTCCGCCATGCAGATGCGCCAGCCGATTCGCGACGACGGCCCGGCGGGGCACGCGGTGAAGGCGGGGACACCGACCATGGGCGGCGTGCTCATCATCCTCGCGCTGTTCTTCGCCACCGTGATGCTGGCCGATATCGGCAATCCTTACATCACCATCGCCGTGCTGGTGACGGCGGGATTCGCCGTGATCGGATTTATCGACGACTCGCTCAAGCTGCAACAAAAAAGCAGCCGCGGCCTGCCGGCACGGGTCAAATTCCTGCTCCAGATGCTCGTCGCGCTCGTCGCCGCGATCATGCTCTATCGCCAGCCTTTTTTCAGCAGCGTGCTGGCGGTTCCGTTTCTGAAGAACGTCCGCCCGGACCTCGGCATCTGGTACATCCCCTTTTCGATGCTGGTCGTCGTCGGCGCCTCCAACGCCGTCAACCTGACCGACGGTCTCGACGGTCTCGCGATCGGACCGGTGATGATTTCGGCGGGAACCTATGGCTTGATCGCCTATGTGACCGGCCACAAGGCTTTGGCCGAATACCTGCAGATCCCGTACGTGCCCGGCGTCGGCGAGCTCACCGTCTTTTGCGCCGCCGTCGTCGCCTCGGGGCTCGGCTTTCTCTGGTTCAATGCTTATCCGGCGCAGATGTTCATGGGCGACGTCGGCTCTCTCGCTCTGGGCTCGGCTCTGGGCATCGTCGCCGTCATGACCAAGAACGAAATCCTTTTGATTATCGTCGGCGGCATCTTCGTGATCGAGGCCCTGTCGGTGATCTTTCAGGTGGCGTCTTACAAGCTCCGGCGCAAGCGGGTCTTTCTGATGGCGCCGATCCACCACCATTACGAGCTCAAAGGATGGCCCGAGCCTCAGATCATCGTCCGTTTCTGGATCATCTCGATCATCTGCTCGCTGATCGCGCTCAGCACGTTGAAGCTCAGATGAAGAAGACCTTGGATGGAGTTGAAGGGAAAAAAGGTGATGGTGCTCGGTGCGGCGCGAACCGGCATTGCAACCGCTCGGTTTACCGCGCAACGCGGAGCGGAGGTTCTCGTTACCGATCGCAGAAGCGGAGCCGAGCTTAGCGGCGAAATGAAAGCTCTCGCCGGCTTGCCGATTCGTTTTCTACTCGGCGGCGAAGATCCGGCGTGGGTGGAAGGAGTCGATCTCGTGATCCCGAGTCCGGGCGTGCCGCAGGAAAATCCGCTGCTTCGAGAGGCCGGCCGGCGCGGCATCGAGATCCTGAGCGAGATCGAGTTGGCGTATCGTTTTATCCGCGCGCCTTTGATTGCGATCACCGGCACCAACGGCAAGAGCACGACGACGGCGCTCGTCGGAGAGATGCTCAAGGCCGGCGGCTTCAATATTTTTGTCGGCGGCAATATCGGCGCGCCGCTGATCGGCTTCGCCGGCGGCGATTGGGATTGGGGCGTGGTGGAGGTCAGCAGCTTTCAGCTCGAGTGGGTGGAAGAATTCCAACCGAGGATCGCGGCGCTTCTCAATCTGACCGAAGACCATCTCGACCGCTATACGACCTTTCAAGCTTACTGCGAGGCCAAGGAGCGAATCTTCGACGCGCAGAACGACGACGACATCGCGATACTCAATCACGACGACCCTCGGGTCTGGTCCATGAGAGAGCGCATCTGCGCGCGCGTCGTTTCCTTCGGCTGGGAAGCCGTGAACGACGGCGTCTTTGCCGCGAAGGAAGAAATCGTTTGGCGGAGCGCCGGCCAACAGGAGCGCTTCTCGCTGGCGCGCGCCAAGATCCAGGGAGTGCACAACGTCGAGAACCTGATGGCCGCGATCGCGGCTGCCGGGGCGGCCGGCGTTCCCTCGGCGGCGATCCAAAAAGTCATCGACGGTTTCGCCGGCCTCGAGCACCGTCTGGAATTCGTGCGCGACAAAAACGGCGTCCGCTACTTCAACGATTCCAAGGGCACCAACGTCGGCGCTGTGGTGAAGTCGCTGGCCGGTTTTTCTTCGCCGGTGCTGCTCCTGGCTGGCGGCGTCGATAAAGGCGGAGACTATGGGCCCTTGGAAAAAGAAGTCCGGCGCACGGTTAAAAAGCTCATTCTCTTCGGCGCGGCCAAGGAAAAGATCTGCGCCGCGCTGGGGCACCTGACCGAGACCGTCCTCGTGGAAGATCTCGCGGCGGCGGTGCGCGACGCCGACCAGAGCAGCCGCTCGGGCGACGTCGTGCTGCTCTCTCCCGCCTGCTCGAGTTTCGACATGTTTCGCGACTACACGGAAAGGGGAAAGCGATTCAAGGCGTTGGTTCAAGAATTGTAAGAAACGGCGTCGCCGTCGACCCGTGGATCTTCTTTGCCGTGACCGCCCTTTTAGCGGTCGGCATCACGATGGTGCTCAGCACCAGCTATCTTTATGCCCAGGAGCGCTTCGGCGACGGCACCTACTTTTTCCGCAAGCAGTTCATCGCCGTCGGCCTCGGGCTCGTGGGACTTTTCATTGCCGCGCTGATTCCGCCTCCGGAGTACCGGCGCTTTGCCTATCCGCTGCTGGGTCTCGTCCTGGTTTTGTTGATTCTGCTCCTGGTACCGGGCATCGGCCTGGTGCGCGGCGGCGCGCGCCGCTGGCTCGGCATCGGCGGCTTCGCGTTTCAGCCCGCCGAGCTGGCGAAGCTCGCGCTCGTGCTTTATCTGGCGCACTCGCTGGCGAAAAAATCCGACAAGATCGCCAGTTTTTCCATCGGCGTGCTGCCGCATCTGGTCGTCGGCGGACTTTTCCTCGGGCTGATCGTCATGGAGCCCGATCTGGGCACGGCGGTAACGCTCGGCCTGCTCCTCTTTCTCATGCTCTTCGTCGCCGGCGTCAAGCCGGTGCATCTCGGGCTGGTCGTATTAGCTGCGCTGCCGGTCGTCGCCTTCACGGTAACGGGCGCTGAGTACCGCATACGGCGACTGATGACGTTTATGGATCCGTGGGCGGATGCTTCGAAGAGCGGCTTTCAGATCATTCAGTCTTACATCGCGTTCGGCTCGGGCCAATTGTGGGGCCGCGGCCTCGGTGAGAGCCGCCAGAAGCTTTTTTATCTGCCGGAGGCGCATACCGATTTTATTTTTTCCGTCATCGGAGAGGAGATGGGGCTTTTGGGCGCGCTCGCCGTGTTGGCGCTCTTCGCCGTCATCATCCTGCGCGGGCTCAGCCTGGCGGGCAGGATCGAGGATCCATTCAGCCAACACCTGGCGTTTGGGCTCACGACTCTCCTCGCGCTCCAGGCCTTGATCCACATGAGCGTCGTCATGGGACTGATGCCGACCAAGGGGCTGGTGCTGCCGTTTATCAGCTACGGCGGCTCGGCGATGGTGATCAACCTGATCGAAGCGGGCATGTTGCTCAGTTTATCGCGCGGGAGACGTTGAGAATGAGAGTGATCATGGCCGGCGGGGGAACCGGAGGTCACCTCTTCCCCGGCCTGGCCGTGGCGCATGAATTTCGCAAGCGGGACGCCATGACGGAGATTTTGTTTGTCGGCACGAAGATAGGGATCGAGGCCCGGGCGGTTCCGGCCGCGGGTTTTCCCCTCGAGACGCTGCCGGTGAGAGGACTCAAGGGCCGCGGGCTCCGCGGCATGATGCAAGCGATGTACGGCATCCCGGCCGGATTTTTTCGCTCGCTCGGGATCCTCAAGCGGTTCCGGCCCGATTGCGTCATCGGACTCGGCGGCTACGCGTCCGGACCTTTATTGGTTGCGGCCAGGACGAAAGGAATTCGTCTAGCGGTGATGGAGCAGAACCTGCGCCCCGGACTCACCAATAAAATTTTGGGGAAAATCGCGGACCGGATCTTTACCGCGTTCGCCGGCGCCGCCGGTTTTTTTCCCGCGGGCCGCGTGGTCGAGACCGGAAATCCCGTGCGCTGGGGAAAACTCCCTGAAGTGAGGAAGGACGCCAAGTTCACGGTGCTCATTTTCGGCGGCAGCCAGGGCGCGCGCCGTATCAATCAGTCGGCCGTCGAGATGCTCAAGAGCCTGCAAGATTTGGATGCGGAGATTCGGATCGTTCATCAGACCGGCGAGGCGGATCTCAAATGGGTCAAAGCCGCGTACGCCGCTGTGTCGTTTGAAGCCGAAGTGGTTCCGTTCATCGGTGCGATGGACGAGGCGTACGCGCGCGCGGATCTCGTCGTCTGCCGGGCGGGGGCGGCGACGCTCGCCGAGCTTACGGTCTTCGGCAAGCCGGCGATTCTAATTCCTTATCCATACGCGGCCTACGATCACCAGCGCCTGCAAGCGGAGGCGCTCCGCGACCACGGCGCGGCCGAAATGATCCTCGACCGGCAACTCGACGGCGGCAAGCTGGCAGCGCGCATTCGCGCTCTGTATCAGGACCGCGCGCGGCTTGCCGTCATGGCGCGCGCGGCCGAACGGCTCGGCCGCCCGGACGCGGCAAAAAAAATCGTCGATGAGTGTTACGCGTTGGTGAAGAATTCAGAATCCAGAATTCAGAAGCCAGAAGCGGGGAGGGGATTCTGACTCCTGGCTCCTGGATTCTGAATACTAGAGAGAAATGTTTGAGAAAAAACACCGGGTCCACTTCGTCGGGATCGGCGGCATCGGCATGAGCGGCATCGCCGAAGTTCTCCTGAATCTCGGCTATTCGGTCACCGGCTCGGATCTGCGCAAGAGCGAGGCGACCGAGAGGCTCAGCTCCCTCGGAGCGAATATTTCCCTCGGCCACCGCGATGCCAATCTCCGCGGCGACCCGTCGGTCGTGGTGATCTCCACCGCCGTTAAATTCTCCAATCCGGAGGTGCTCGAGGCGCGCCGGCGCAATATTCCCGTCATACCGCGCGCCGAGATGCTGGCCGAGCTGATGCGGATGAAATACGGCGTCGCCGTCGCCGGCAGCCACGGCAAGACGACGACGACTTCCATGATCGCCGCCATCCTCAGCGCCGCCGGCCTCGATCCCACGATGGTCATCGGCGGCCGAGTCCGGTCGCTCGGCAGCAACGCCAAGCTGGGGCAGGGAGATTTTCTGGTCGCCGAAGCGGACGAGAGCGACGGGACTTTTCTTTTACTCTCGCCGACCATCGCCGTCGTCACCAACATCGACCGCGAGCATATGGATTTTTACCAGACGATGGATCGTCTCACGGAGAGCTTTCTCGAATTCATCAACAAGATTCCCTTCTACGGCCTCGCCGTTCTCTGCCTCGACCATCCCAACGTGCGCGCGCTGTTGCCCAAGGTCAAAAAGCGCTACGTCACCTACGGATTTTCTCTCGAGGCCGAGTACATCGCTGAAGACGTGAAGCTGCACCCCATGGGCGTCGAGTTTTCGGTCCGGCGCGGCGCGACGAGCCTGGGGCTGCTGCGGCTCCGGTCTCCGGGGCGCCACAGCGCGCTCAACGCTCTGGCCGCCATCGCCGCCGCCCAAGAGCTGGAAATTCCTTTTGACAGAATCGCGGCGGGGCTGGAGTCCTTCACGGGTATTCACCGGCGCTTCGAAGTCAAAGGCGAGCCTCGAGGGATTCTCGTCATCGACGACTACGGCCATCATCCGGTGGAAGTCCAGGCGACGATCGAGGCGATTCGCGAGAGCTGGAACCGGCCGCTCACGGTTATCTTTCAGCCGCACCGCTACAGCCGGACGCGCGATTTGTTCGACGACTTTCTCGCGTCGTTCGACAAGGCGGACCGCCTGCTCTTGACGCAAATTTATGCCGCCGGCGAAGAGGCGATCGCAGGCACGTCCGGGAAGTCGCTCTATCAAGCGATCAAGCGCCGCGGTCACCTCGAAGTCGAATACGTCGCCAATAAGGAGGAGATGGTCGAGCGCCTGTTGCCGAAGCTGCAATCGGGAGACATCGTGCTCACGCTCGGCGCGGGCGACATCTATAAGGTGGGAGAGAAATTGGTGGAGGCGCTGCAGCGATGAATGAGGTAGGGCAACTGCGCGTCTCGGGCGCCGAGTCTTCCGGCCGCGGCCGATATGGCAGTGGCTTGAACGAAGCCTTCACGTCTCTACGTCCGCGGCCTTCAGGCTCGCCGCCCTCGCCGCACCGACAGTCGTGCACTGAGGTAAGTCTTAAATGGTGCCGATGAAAAAAGAAGAACATGAAACCGAGCTGGTTCAAAAATTGAACCTTGTTCCCGGTTTGAAAGTGAAATCCAACGAGCCATTGGCTCGCTACACGACGATGAAGATCGGCGGGCCCGCCGACTATTTTATCGACGTGGAAACGAGCCGGGCGCTGATCGAAACGCTGCGCCTTCTGGACGTTCATAAAATTCCTTTTTGCCTTCTGGGCAAGGGCAGCAACGTTCTCGTGAGCGACCTCGGCGTGCGCGGCGCGGTGCTCCGTTTGGGCGGAGAGTTCAAGCGCGTCTCGTGGCGCGAAGAAGGAGAGCGCGCGCTGGTGGACGTCGGCGCCGCTTACGCCGTTACGCAGCTCGTGCGCGAGGCCGCGCGCCGGGGCTACGGCGGCTTGGAGTTCGCCGAAGGGATACCGGGAAGCGTCGGCGGGGCGTTGGTGATGAACGCGGGCGCCTACGGCTCGGAGATGGAAAAGATCGTCGAGCGAGTCGATGGCGTGACACTCAAAGGCGCCGTCGCTTTTCAGCGCGACCAGATGGTCTTCACCTATCGCGATTCTAATCTCCCCGCGGGAACCATTGTGACGGCAGTACGCATGAAGCTCCAAAAGCGAGACGCGGAAGAGGTGAGCACGAAGGTGCGCGAGCTGGTGGGTAAGAGAAAGCAGAGCCAGCCCTCCGGCTATCCCAATTCGGGGTCGATGTTTCGCAATCCGCCGGGGGATTTCGCCGGCCGGCTGATCGAAGCCGCAGGTTTGAAAGGCAAGCGCATCGGCAACGCGGAGATTTCGGCGCGCCACGCCAACTTTATGGTTAATCTGGGCGGCGCGCGCGCCGCGGACGTCAAGAGTCTCATGGACCTGGCGCAATCGGCGGTGAGAGAAAAATTCGGCGTCGAGCTTTCTCCCGAGGTCAAGTTCCTCGGAGAGTGGCCGGTGGAGCGGCGATCGACATGAAATTTTTTTCCTCGCTTCGAGGCAACAAAAAAGCCGAGGCCAAGGGCGGGCGGCTCCGCCTGGCGATCGAGATGGCTCTGGGTCTCATCCTCGCGGCGCCGCTGCTCTACGTGGACTGGCCGCGCGCGATCGAAATCGCGCGCCGGACCGAAGACGCGGTTCTCGACCACGAGCTTTTCTCCGTGCACGAGATCAAGGTGAAAGGCGGAGAAAAAGTGGGCGGCAGCGAGATCGTCGCGATGGCCGGCTTGAGCCAGGGCGTGAGCATCTGGAGAGTCGATCCCGCCGCGATCGAAAAAAAAGTGGCGCGCCACCGATGGGTGGGCCGGGTTCTCGTGCGCCGGGAATTTCCCCGCCGCGTGGTGATCGAGGTCGAAGAGCGTGAGGCCAAGGCGATTGCCGCCCTGGGCAAGCTCTACTACGTCGATCGCGACGGGTACATCTTCAAAGCGGTGGAAGAGGGCGAGCGGACGGACTTTACGCTGCTAACAGGCCTCAAGCAGGAGGATCTCCGCTATCCGACTTCCTTTACTACCCGGCAGAGGATTCAGGAGGCGCTCGGCTTGAACGATCTCATGGCCAAGGACGCCTTCGCGCTTTCTGAAATTCACTTTCTGCCGGGGGAAGGACTGATCGTCTATCCCGTCGGCCGCCGGGTCGCGCTGTCCATGGGGTCGGGAAACTGGGAAGACAAGCTCAAGCGTCTCGCGCGCGTTCTGGAGCTGTGGAAAGGCAACGAAGATCGCCTGGCGATTTTGGATTTGAGCTTTCGCAACCAGGTGATCGCGCGGCTACGGAAAGGATGAAGGATGACCCATTCGATTGCACTCAGGGTCATGGTGAGGAAACTCGAACCATGAGGGATGAAGGATGAAATCAGGAGGAATTGAGCAAAAACGTTATGGGTAAGAGAAACAGCCTTGTCGTCGGCTTAGATATCGGGACTTCTAAAGTGTGCGCGATCGTCGGCGAGA
Source organism: Candidatus Binatia bacterium (assembly GCA_036504975.1). Lineage (NCBI taxonomy): Bacteria > Candidatus Binatota > Binatia (SeqCode) > Binatia bacterium. The sequence continues at coordinate 19,043 of DASXUF010000191.1, forward strand.
TGACGGAGCGCGGCGTCGAGGTGATCGGCGTCGGCTCCCACCTATCCCAAGGCCTGCGCAAGGGCGTCGTGATCAACATCGAAAGCACGGTGGAATCGATCAAGAAGGCGGTCCAAGAAGCCGAGCTGATGGCCGGTTGCGAGATCAATTCCGTCTTCACGGGGATCGCCGGCGGGCACATCAAAGGCTTCAACAGCCACGGCATCGTCGCGGTCAAAAATAAAGAGGTGACCGACCGCGACCTCGAGCGCGTGATCGACGCGGCCAAAGCGGTGGCGATCCCGATGGACCGCGAAGTGCTGCACATCCTGCCGCAGGACTACATCATCGACGAGCAGGACGGCATCAAGGAGCCGCTCGGGATGTCCGGCGTGAGGTTGGAGGCGAAAGTTCACATCGTCACCGGCGCCGTCACCTCGGCGCAGAACATCGTCAAGTGCTGCAACCGCACCGGCCTCAACGTCGCGGACATCGTGCTCGAGCCGCTCGCCTCCGCGGAAGCGGTGCTGACCTCCGAGGAGAAAGAGCTGGGCGTGGCGCTGGTCGACATGGGCGGCGGCACGACCGATATCGCGCTGTTTCACGACGGCTCGGTGAAGCACACGGCGGTGCTCGCCATCGGCGGCAATCATCTGACGAGCGACATCGCGGCCGGGCTGCGCACGCCGATCGGCGAGGCGGAGCGGATCAAACAAAGATACGGCTACGCGCGCACGAACATGGTCACCCGCGACGAGCGGGTGGAGGTGCCGAGCGTGGGCGGGAGAAGCGCCCGGACCATCTCGCGGCAGATTTTGTGCGAGATCATCGAGCCGCGCCTCGACGAGATTTTCCAGTTAATCCGCCGCGAGATCGCCAAATCCGGTTACGACGGGTCGCTGGCGTCGGGCGTCGTGATGACCGGCGGATCGACGCTGCTACCGGGAATGGTGCAGATGGCGGAAGAGGTGATGGGCATGCCCACGCGTCTCGGAGTGCCGATGCACGTGGGCGGGCTTACCGACGTCATCTCCAGTCCGATTTACGCCACCGGCGTCGGCCTGGTGCTCTACGGCATGAAGCGGCAGGACAAAAACTTTTTCCGCATCCGCGACGACAACATCTTCGGCAAAGTCAGGGGTCGAATGGTGGATTGGTTCAGCGAGTTTTTTTAAACGGGTTATAAGTTTTTTAACGAAAAGGAGGAAATTTATGTATGAGTTAGTCGAGCACGTTCAATTGGGCGCGCACATCAAGGTGATCGGCGTCGGCGGCGGCGGGGGAAACGCCGTCAACACGATGATCACGGGCAAGCTCAGCGGCGTGGATTTCATCGTGGCCAATACCGACGCGCAGGCGATCGAGGCCAACCGCGCGACGGTCAAGCTTCAGCTCGGAGAGCAGATCACCAAGGGGCTCGGCGCCGGCGCGAACCCGGAGATCGGCCGGCGCGCGGCGATGGAGGACGAAGCCAAGCTGCGCGAATACCTGGCGGGAGCGGACATGATCTTCATCACCGCCGGCATGGGCGGCGGCACCGGCACCGGCGGCGCGCCGGTGATCGCCAAGATCGCGCACGAGATCGGCGCGCTCACCGTCGGCGTCGTCACCAAGCCTTTCATGTTCGAGGGCAAAAAGAGAATGCGCCAGGCGGACGAGGGGATTCACGAGCTGAAAGCAAACGTCGATACGCTGATCGTGATTCCCAATCAGCGGCTGCTGAGCATCGCGGCGCGGACGACGACGATGCTCGAAGCGTTCCACAAGGCGGACGACATCTTGCTCCAGGCCGTGCGCGGCATCTCCGACCTCATCATGACGCCCGGACTGATCAATCTCGATTTCGCCGATGTGCGCACCGTGATGGCGGAAATGGGGTTGGCGCTCATGGGCGCGGCCACCGCGTCGGGAGAAAATCGCGCCATCGAGGCGGCGCAGAAGGCGATCTCCAGCCCGCTGCTCGAAGACATCTCGATTCACGGCGCGCGCGGGCTGCTCATCAACATCACCGGCAGTCCCGATCTGGGACTCCACGAGGTGAACGAGGCGGCGACGATGATTCAGGAGGAAGCGCACGACGACGCCAACATCATCTTCGGCGCGGTGATCGACGAGCGCATGAAGGACGAGATCCGCGTGACGGTGATCGCGACCGGCTTCGGCGAAAAAGAAGAGCGCCGCCACCAGCACCAGCCGCTCGGCAGCCTCGCCGCGGCCAATGCCGCCGGCAACCGCGGCAAAAAGATCGTCCATCTCGGAACCATCGTCGACGATCTCGAAGCGCCCACCTGGCAGCGCAAGAAGGGCGGCGAGGAGAGCGAGCCGGCGCCGGTGGAAAGAGCCGCCGTCCAGTTCAGCAAGGAAGACGACGACCACTTCGACATCCCGACGTTCTTGAGAAGACAGATGGACTAGCTGCACCGTAAGGCAGTAGGCAGAAGGCAGTAGGGGCGCGATTCATCGCGCCCTCTTAGAGGTGGAGTCAGCCTGCCGTCTACGGCTTAACGCCGAAGCTGGTTTTCAGTTTCTTTTCCCGCTTGAACCTCTCCAGGGCGAGCTGGATCAGGCGGTCGATCAGCTCGGTGTAGGAGAGGCCGCTGGCTTCCCACATCTTCGGGTACATGCTGATCTTGGTGAAGCCGGGGATGGTGTTGATCTCGTTGACGATGACTTCTTGACCGTTGCGCAGGAAAAAATCCACGCGCGCCATGCCTTCACAGTAAAGCGCTTTGAACGTCTTGATCGCGATCCGCTGAACTTCTTTGACGACGCCGTCGGGAAGCTTCGCCGGGATCTCCAGCGCGGCGCCGTTCTCGTCAAGATACTTCGCTTCGTACGAATAAAACTCGTGCCGCGTGATGATCTCGCCCGGCAGCGAGGCGATGGGATCTTCGTTGCCGAGGACGGAGCACTCAATCTCTCGCCCCTGAATAAATTCCTCGACTAAGATCTTTTGATCGTAGCGAAACGCGTCCGCGATCGCGGCGGCGAACTCGCGCTCGTCCTTGACCTTGTGGATGCCCACCGATGAGCCGAGGTTGGCGGGCTTGATAAAGAGCGGCAGGCCCAGCTCGCGCTCGGCGGCGGCGAAATCGAGCTGCTTCCGCTCCGAGCTATGCACCGCGACGAAACGGGCGATGGGAATGCCGGCGTCCCGGAGCAGGCGCTTCATCGCGTCCTTGTCCATGCCGACCGCCGAGCCCAGAACGCCGGCGCCGACGAACGGCAGGTCGGCCATCTTGAGAAGTCCCTGGACCGTCCCGTCTTCGCCGTAGGTGCCGTGCATGATCGGAAAGACCACGTCCACGGGTTTTTCGGCGCGGCGGCCCGAGAGACGGAGCCATGGCTTCGTCTTGTTGCCCGGAACCAGAGCCATGGCGTTCTGCGCGCGGTCGAACCTGATCGCCCTCGGCCGGTCCGCCTTCTGAAGCAGCTTCGGGTCGTCGTTGAAGTACCACTTGCCTTTCTTGTCGATGCCGACCAAAGTCACTTCGTATTTTTTCTTGTCGATCGCTTCGACGACGTTTTTGGCGGAGATGAGGGAGATCTCATGCTCGGCGGATTTGCCTCCGAACAGAACGGCGACGCGGATTTTTTTTGCCATGCCGGAGTGTTTTCTAAGGCCGATGCCAGAGGAGGGCGACTAAGATTTTTTCGCCGGCGGAGCGGCAGACTCCACGGTTTTAACGACCTTGCCGGGATACTGCCTCTTTTCGAACTTGAGGACGAAGTACTTCGCTTTCACCGGGTCGCCTTTATTGTCGAACGCGATCGAGCCGGTGACGCCCTTGTAGTTGATCTTTCTTACGGCAGCAGAGACTTGCTTGCGATCAGGTTTTTTGCCGCCGAGCTCCTTGATGGCATTTTCGATCGCCGCGATGCCGACCGCAGCGGCTTCGTAGCCGTACAGCCCGAACGGCTCAATCTCTTTGCCGAAGCGTTGCTTGTATCTTTTCGCCAACGCAGCCGCCTCGGGGGAAGAGTCCGTGGGCGGGGCCACCGTGGTGTAGTAAGATCCGACGACGGCATTGCCGGCGATCTTGGCCATCTCGGAGGAGTCCAGTCCGTCCGGTCCCATGAACGCAGCCTTCACGCCCTTTTCCCGCATTTGCTTGAGTAGTAGTCCTCCCTGATGATAAATGCCGCCGAAGTAAACGAGATCCGGATTTTTTGCCTTCAGCGGAATAATCAGTGGGCCAAAATTGGTCCGCTCCTCCGTGCCTTCAAAAGCGAGAACCTGAATGCCCAGTTTTTTCGCCTCATCGCGAAAGTTTTGCGCTACGCCCTGGCCGTAATCCGTCTTGTCTTGAATGATGTAAACGGTTTTTGCCTTTAGATCTTCGGCGGCGAATCGGGCGCCGACCGGACCCTGGACGTCGTCGCGGCCGCAAACCCGGTTGACGTTGGGATAACCCCGGTCGGTGATGTCGGTGGCCGTATTCGCCGGGGAGATCATCGTGAGCATGGATTCTTTGTAAACGTCGGAGGCGGGGCGGGCGACGCCGGAGTTGAAGTGGCCGACGATCAAGAGAACGTCGGGATCGGCTGCGGCGTTCCTGGCGTTGGCGACGCCGACTTCCGGTTTCGCCTGGTCGTCCATCGGGACAAACATCAGGTCATACCCCAGCGCCTTCAGCCGCTTGCTCGCGTCCTCGACGGCGAGCTGCGCGCCCAATTTTATATGCTCGCCGAGTCCCGCCTGCTCGCCGGAGAGCGGGCTTTGGCTGACGATCTTGATCCGGCCTTTTTGGGCCCAGGCTTCGGGCGGAATTACGGAATTAAAAAGCAGGAATGAGCCAAGAACGAAACCGAGTGCCATGCGCGCTTTCATAGGCGTTCTCCTCTCCGGAGATTTTTACGCTAAGCACTCGCGGGAGTCAACGCGAAGGGAAATGGAGGATTGAGACTTTTAAGGAACCAGCAGTGCGTCGACCGACCAGAGGCCTCCGCCGTCGATCACGAGCGCGACGGCCATCGCGAGGAACGCGAGATTGGCTTCGATGCCGTGACCCTTGCCCGGCTTCAACTCCCAGTTGATGAAGAAACCCTCTTTCCAGTGGACGGTGGCGATCGCGCCGACCATCACAACGGCTACGGCTAGCGCCGCGAGACGAGTGAGAAAGCCCACGATGAGGCCGATGCCGCCAAGGAACTCGAAGAAGCACACCAGGTAAGCGATCGGAACCGGCAGGCCCATCGAGGTCATGAAGCCTACCGTGCCCTTCAGCCCATGGCCGCCATACCAGCCCAGAACTTTTTGCGCGCCGTGGGCGAAAAAGATGATGCCCAGCACTATGCGCAGAAGAAAAAGAGAAAAAATCGGCTCGGTTGCAAATAGGATCTCCATAGTCCCCTCCTCCCCTCGAAATCTAATCTGAGTGTGATCATGTTCGCTTTACAAACGTCCCTTCCTGGTATTCCTTAAACGCGGTTTCGAGCTCTTCCTGCGTATTCATGACGATCGGACCGTACCAGGCGATCGGTTCGTCGAGCGGTTTGCCGGCGACGAGCAGGAAGCGGACGGGCTTTTTGTCTGTCGACACGGCGATGCTGTTGCCGGGCCCGTAGAGCACGAGCGTGCCTTCGCCGTGCGCGCCGGGCGTTTCGCGATCGAAGGCGCCGGTCGTGTCGAAATAACCTTCGCCTTCGACGACGTAGGCAAAGACCGTGTGGGCCGGCTTTACCAAATGCGCAAACGACTTGCCGGCCGGCAGCGATACGTCGAGAAAAACCGGCTCGGTCACGATTTCCTTGACCGGCCCCTGGACTCCCTCCACTTCGCCCGCGACGACGCGCACCGTCGCGCCATCGGCGGTTTTCACCTGGGGAATCTCGCCTTGTTTAACTTCCCGGTGCCTTGGATCCATCATCTTCTGGCGCGCGGGGAGGTTCGACCAAAGCTGAAATCCCCACATCTCTCCCTTACGGTTTCCCTTGGGCATCTCCTGATGAATGATGCCGCTTCCCGCCGTCATCCACTGGACGTCGCCCGCCGAGATGATCCCGCGGTTGCCAAGACTGTCGCCGTGCTCCACGTCGCCGTCGAGGATATAGGTGATCGTCTCGATGCCGCGGTGCGGATGCCAGGGGAAGCCGCGCTTGTAATCCTCCGGATTCTCGGAGTGAAACGCATCGAGGAGGAGGAAAGGATCGAGCTGGGGAGTTTCGTTGAAGCCGAAGGCGCGCTTGAGACGCACGCCGGCGCCCTCCCTCGTCGGTTGGCTCTGCCAGATTTTCTTGATTTTGCGGTTGTGGGTATCGCTCGCCACGATGGGTGCTCGCTTTGCCATTTGCCGTTGTACCACCTTTCTTCCTATAAGTTCCAAGTCGCCGCCGCGTTCAACCCATCGTCATCCGCACTCCCAGCTCATCCAGGTGATGCAGCATGTCGGAGGGATCCTGGTAGACGCGGTATGCGCCGGCGCGCTCGAGCTCGTCCTGGCCGTAGCCGCCAGAGAGCAAACCGACTCCCAGCGCTCTCGCGCGGCGCGCGGCGAGCAGATCCCACACGCTATCGCCGACGACAAAAGCATCGTCGATCTTTACCCCGAGGCGTTCCGCCGCCGCAAGAAATAAATCCGGATCGGGCTTCGCGTGCTCAACTTGATCGCGCGTGACCACGGGAACTTTGGGGCTCACGCCGAGAATCTTCAACGTAGGGCCGGCGCTCTCCATCCGCCCGCTGGTGGCAATCGTCCAGGGAACGCCGACGGCCGTAAGATGTGCCAGCAGCTCGCGCGCCCCGGGCAGGACGCGGACGTGCGCCACCTGACGCGCATAGGCCTCGGCATGAACTCGCTGCAGATGCGCGGCTTCCTTCGCGTCCACTCGATGTCCGGTTTCAGCCAGAATCGCATTTGCCAGCAAGCCGCCGCTCATGCCGATGCGGCGATGGATGCGCCAGACCGCCAGCTCGATGCCCGCGTCTTCCAGCGCTTCGCGCCAGGCGAGGACGTGCTGGTAGACGCTATCGACGAGCGTGCCGTCGAGATCGAACAAAAAAGCGGGACCGCCTGATCGGTTGTTCATACCACCAGTATATCGGGTCATTCACACTCGAAAAGGGTGTCGAGAATACTTTTTCGATCGCTCCTGGAGAATCAGAGGTTCACCAACCGCATCATCTCTTCCGAGTACCTTGAGCCGACGGCTGCCCCGCGCGGGGCGACTTGATCAAGTCGCCGCAGCTCTTCCGGCGTCAAGGCCAAGTCCACAGCCGCCGCGTTCTCCTCGAGATAGGTGCGCCTTTTCGTTCCGGGAATCGGGATCAGGTCGTCTTCCCGCGCGAGCACCCAGGCGAGCGCAAGTTGTCCGGGCGTGCAGCCTTTTTCCTTTGCGATCGCTTCGACGCGTCTGACCAACTCGAGGTTGCGGGCAAAATTCTCTCCCTGGAAGCGCGGGGATATTCTGCGGTAGTCGTCCGCGGCGAAATCTTCGAAGCGCTTGATCTGGCCGGTGAGGAACCCGCGTCCCAAAGGACTGTAGGCGACGAAGGCAATACCCAGTTCCCGCACGGTCGGCAAAATTTCTTCTTCAGGCTCTCGACTCCAAAGCGAGTACTCGGTCTGGAGCGCGGCGATCGGATGAACCGCATGGGCCCGGCGAATCGTCGCCGCAGAGGCTTCCGAGAGACCGATGTAGCGCACCTTACCCTCTCGCACGAGCGCGGCCATGGCGCCGATCGTTTCCTCGATCGGCGTGTCGGGGTCGACGCGGTGCTGGTAGTAGAGGTCGATGGTGTCCACTCGGAGTCTCTTCAGGCTTGCGTCGCACGCCGCACGAACGTATTCCGGCCGGCCGTTGACGCCGCGCGCCTGCGGATCGTCGGTGCGAACGATACCGAACTTCGTGGCCAGCACCACCTTGTCCCGGCGCCCGCGAATGGCTTGCCCGACAAGCTTCTCGTTGTCGCCCATGCCATAGATATCCGCCGTGTCGAGGAAGTTGACGCCAAGTTCGAGCGCCCGATGAATCGTCGCGATCGACTCTCTGTCGTCGCGGCGTCCGTAGAACTCGGACATACCCATGCAGCCCAACCCTATCGCCGAGACTACGGGCTCGGTTTTTCCTAAACGTCTTTGCTTCACTTCTATCTCCCTTCGCAACTGCTTAAGCTTTGCTCCACAAGCCTCCGTTCAAAGTTCGAAGGATATGCGACTTCATACCGTACACGATCCAGAGCAATTAAATGAAGAATCGCAAGGAGAGGAACAAAGAATGTTGGAATCATGCTCAAAGGAAATGTGCCCATTGCCCGAGTGGTGATTTCTCCGGCCAGGATGCCCAAGGGGCCGGCTGATGCCAGAATGCCGAGCGTGACGGCCATCACCAGATCGAGCAGCCCCAGCACGTTCCACAAAACGAAGACTTGTGTCGGGAAATTTTTCGTGGTCGAAATCGCCCAGGCTACCAAAGGCGCAGTTGCTCCGATCGCGATGTCTCCCCATCCTGCGGGAAGGGCAAAGACGCCCGGCAGAACACCCTCGCGACAAAGCATCAGGAACACAACGGCTCCTACTCTCCACGTTTGAGCGAGAGTGAGGATCCTGAGGCTTGAGGCGCGAACGTGCTGGCGGAATTCGGCCCACTTCAGGTAGCCGATTGCGAAGATGACCACGGGCAGAATCGCCGCGGCGCCCAATGGGATCGGAGGACGGCGGTCGCTGTCGAAGATTCCGAGCAGAGAGCCGCCAAGAGCAACCAAGAACCACAAGGAAAGAACTGCGACTACCAATGCTCTGATGCGGTTGCTCGGCACGGTCCGAAGTGAATGCATAATATTTTCCCCTTTCACGGATATCCTAGCAGGCGGAAACGTCCAGGAGATCGCCGGCTTCGATACAGCTCAGCCCGTGCTCCCGGATAAGCGCCTGCGCCGCATCCGTCAGGCGATTCTCAAGCAAAGCCCGGCGCGCCTCGGTCGAGATTTCCTCATCGGCAAGAAGCAAAGGTACGATTGAGAGACGCGCAGGATTTTGTCCCGGTCCATTCTTTGAACTATTTGCCGGCAGGTGACGGAGATAACGCAGGCGCTCTTGTAACCAGGTACCCTGCGGCCAATCCCAATTCTGCGCGGGAAGACGATCTCCATCATAGATGCCATTGTTCACCCGGCTCTGTCGAAAGATAAGTTGCCACGGGCTCATAAGCATTCCTCCTCATTATGCGGTGTGCTTTAGCGGCTCTTTCATGATCTTTTCCCAAGCCTCGGCGTCACGGTGCTTTGTTAGGCTCCGTTCTTTCCACCGTAACAGCCCCTTACGCACGTACTCGGGGTTAAGATCCAAAGCCTCGCAGATGCTCTCAAAGGAAAAAGCCGCGTCTACGCCTTCTTCCAGGAACCATTCCTCCGCCTCGTCAAAAAGTTTTCTCTTTGTGTCGCTCTCCGCCGCGAGATTGTCCTGATAGCAGCGCACGGCGTCTTCCAGGACGGCCAACATGAGCCTTTTTTCCGGCTCCATTCCGCTCTTCGAGCGCAGCGTGTCGAAGTACTGAGCCGGAATGAGCACGTCCGGCTGAAACAAAAAGCCCAACTTTTCTTGCAAAACCGACTCGGCTCGGTCCATCATCGACTTACCCAACCTTTCTAGCCGCGAAATCGCCGGTATGTCTGTCGATCAGCGCGGCAATCGCTTCCTTGCTTGCCGCGCCGACGATGCGTTCTTTTTCCGCGCCGTCTACAAACAGAATCAACGTAGGTATTCCTTGAATGCCGTAACGCTTTGCCGAGACCGGCCCGGCATCCACGTTCAATTTAACCACGCGCGCCCTCGTTGCGTACTCTTCAGCAAGGTTTTCGACCGTCGGAGCAAGCCTTCGGCAGGGGCCGCACCATTCCGCCCAGAAATCCACCAGGACGGGTCGGTCCGACTGCGAGACGACTTGGTCGAAATTGCCGTCGTTTGCTTCGATAATATGCGCGCTCATTTTCGTCCTCCTCGCGTGATCTCTTCCACGATGGCTTTGTTCATGCATCCTTCCGCCACAAGCTCGGCCCCGTTTCGGTACATCTCGGTCAAAAGACCTTTTCCTTTTTCGTCGACAAACGTCACGGCGCAGAGCAGGATTCTAACCGGCCGCCCGCCGGCGGATTTTTCCCAGCAGGCTTTCAATTCGTCCACCCATGGCCCGGCGAGCTTCCCTTGAAGCTCCAAGACGGTTTGCGACTCGTTTTCTTGCGCGGTGATTTTCAACATGCCGATCTCAGTTCCAGGTGATTTCCCTATGGACGATGACCTCTTTCCCGTCCTCATCAGTTTCGACGATCGGCTCACACCAACAGAAATCCGAGTCTATGTGGCTGAGCCCTACCGGCTGCTGGATTGCCGGCGCTGCAGGGACGTTCCATGTCCGGTTTGCGAACATCGATTGCCTCCTCGGTTTTTTAGCTTAGTACCCTGGCTCTTACGCGGTTCAGGCCAAGCTCCATCGCAGTCGAGACGAGTGCCGGTAGTAAACCTTGAATCGTTGCCCTCGCACAGAGCGCTGCGCCGGTTAGAAGCAGGGCCGCCAAAAATGGTGTTGCGATCTTCATCGGGTTCTCTCCTCTCTGGTAGAAGTATTTCAGCAAGCGCGGTGCCAAAGGTCCGCGCCCGGAGCAAACATTAGAAGTGGCGGGAATCAGGAGAGTTGTGGGCGGCGCTGCCGGATTGTAGAAGACGGTGACGAAGGAAAGTCTGCCGACTTATCGGCAGGCGCCGAAATGTCGGCGTATGCCCGGCATCAATGGATTGCTACGGGTCCTTGTGTCTTTGACTTCCTCAGAAGCAGCACGAATGGGATGCACAGCAGGGCCACGATGGCTAGGAAACGGAATACATCGACAAACGCGAGCAACGTTGCCTGCTTGACGACGACGGCGTAGAGCGCAACCAAGGCCTGGCGCGCGCCGTCCACGGCTCCGGCGCCTGCCGCAAACCTCTGCTGAAGAGTCAGGAGATATTGCTGCGCCGCCGCATCGTAGGGCGTAACGTGCGCGGCGAGCATGACCTGGTGGACTTGAGCGCGGCGCGCGAGCAAGGTCGTGACGAGTGAGATGCCGACGCTCCCGCCGATGTTGCGTGTGAGATTGTAGAGTCCGGTCGCGTTGCCGATCTGCTCCTTGCGCAGCGTTGCCATCGCCGTCACCGTCAGCGGCACGAACAGAAAGCCGATAGATACCCCATTGACGACGTTGGGCCAGGCCACGTTCGCCATCGAGATGACGAGGTCGACATGGCTCAACATTTCCGCCGAGAACGCCATCAGGCCGAAGCCGAACGCGAGCAGCAGGCGCGTGTCGAGGACGCCTACGAGCCGCCCGACGACCAGCATGGCAAAGATCGCGCCGATGCCGCGCGGGCTCACGGCCAGGCCGCTCTCCAGAGCCGAGTAGCCGAGGAGCGTCTGGAGAAAAAGCGGCAGCACGGCGATGCTCCCATAGAGGACGAGGCCGACGACGGCGATCAGCGCGGTGCCAGTCGCGAAGTTCCGGTCCGCGAGAACGCGCAGATCCACGATCGGCTCTTTCTCGCGCAGCTCCCAGACAACGAAGGCGACGAGCGCCGCGATCGAGACGGCGCTGAACCAGCGGATCCATGCCGCGGAGAACCAGTCGGCCTCTTGCCCCTTGTCGAGGACGATCTGGAGCGTCGCCAGCCACAGCGCCAGGAGCGCGAAACCGACGTAGTCGATGCGCGTCTGTGCACTATTCTTGAGGTAAGGAGGATCTTCCACAAACGCCCGCGCCATCAGAATGGCCAGTAGCCCCATCGGCAGATTGACGTAAAATATCCAGCGCCACGAATAGTTGTCGGTGAGCCAGCCGCCGAGCGTCGGGCCGATGACCGGAGCAACCACCACGCCGAGGCCGAAGATCGCCATCGCGACGCCGCGCCGGGCGGGCGGAAAACTTTCCAGCAGCACCGCCTGGGAAATCGGCTGGAGCGCGCCGCCGCCGGCGCCTTGAAGGATACGCGCCAGAATAAGCATGCCAAGACTCGTGGCCAGGCCGCACAGCACAGAGGATGCCGTGAAGACTGCGATGCAGGCGAGTAGAAACCGCTTGCGTCCGAACCGCCGGCTGAGCCAGCCAGTCGCCGGCAGCACGATCGCGTTCGCTACGAGGTAGCTCGTAAGCACCCACGTCGATTGATCGTTGGACGCCGACAAGCTGCCGGCGATATGAGGCAGCGCCACGTTGGCGATCGACGTGTCGAGCACCTCCATGAAGGTCGCCGCCATCGCGGCGACGGCGATCAGCCACGGGCTGGCGCGCGGGCGCCACTCCGGAGTGGTCGTGTCCTCGCTCATCGGACGTTGACCTTGGGCACCACCGACATTCCAGGCCCGAGCGGATACGCGGCGAAATCGGTTCGGTCAAAGACGATCTTTACCGGCACGCGCTGCACAACCTTGACATAGTTGCCTGTGGCATTCTCCGGCGGGAGCAGACTGAAGCGGGCGCCCGCGCCGGACTGGATGCTGTCCACGTGACCGCGAAACCGCACGCGCCGGAGCGCGTCAATCTTGATTTCGACCGGCTGGCCGGGGCGCATCTTCGCAAGCTGCGTCTCCTTGAAGTTCGCGACGATCCAGAAATCGTTGGGAACGATCGCGAACAGCGCTTGGCCCGGCTGGACGAGGGCGCCCAGCTCAACCGCCTTGCGGGTCACGCGTCCCGACAGCGCGGCGTAGATCTTCGCGTAGGATAACTCTAATTCGGCGCTCCCCAGCGCAGCCCGCGCCTCGGCCACTTGCGAATCCGCCTGGCGGATCGCGGCGGCTGAGGCCTGCTCGTTTGCGCGCGCCGCGGCGAGTTGCGCTGATGTCGTGCGGGCATCGGCGGTGGCGTGGTCGAATTCCTGCCGCGCGATCAAGTCGCGGCGGATCAGCTCAGCGAAGCGGCGCTCGTCGGCGCCTGCGCGCGTGGCTTCGGCTTGAGCGGCTCCGACCTGAGCCTCAGCCTGCGCCAAGCGCTCGCGCGCGAGCGCCGCTTGCGCGGTGGAGGTCTCCAGCGCGGCGCGCGCCTGGGCGACGCGCGCCTGAAAATCGCGCGGGTCGATCTCGATCAGGAGGTCGCCGGCGTTCACTGGTTGGTTATCGGTCACGTGCACCGTGAGCACGTGGCCGGTGACTTTCGGGTTTACCTGAGAAATATGGCCTTCGATGAACGCGTCGTCGGTGGATTCGTAGCCGCTGGCATAGCTGTAGTAGGTGAAGCCGGCGGCGATGAGAATTACAATCGCTATGGCGCCGAGCGCGATGAGCCTCGTGCGTCGCGAGTTTTTCTTCAGAGCGATGGTCGCAACTTTGTCGAACTCGGGCTTGTCGGGACGCTTGTCGCGGCTCCGCGGAACTTCTCTTAACATCACAGTCTCCATTATTTGCCTCCTGCGTTGTTAAAGTAGTTTGGCAAGCGCAGTGCCAAATCGCACTCACGAGCGAAAATACCCACAACTCGCGAGAATCAGGAAAGTTACGGAGAGTCAGACTTCGAGGTGGGGAAGATCGTAACTAGAAAATCGCGCCGACTTATCGGCAGGCGCCGAAATGTCGGCGTACTTGGGATAAGAGATGCCGAACCGTTTCATGCGATTGAAGCAGGGCTTGCTTCATTTCAAACCGGGCGCAATTCAGAGACTGGATAACGTTCAGCGACCTTGGCAAAAGCCGCAGGCTCAGATCCTGCGGGCACAGGAAAATACCCTTGGACGGTTAATTTGAAGCGGTCAAGATAGGCCTTGAGGATTTCGGGTTTTTCCTCATCTGGAACGACTCTGATGCGGAATCTCTGACGCTTGGTCCCTTTCTTTAGAATGACTTCGCCTGCAGCCTCGGCGTTGCGGACCCATTGTGTGCGTCCTCGGCCGGCTACGAGAAAGCGTCTTCCATTGAACTCCAGCAAATCGACTGGAGTCGAATAGAGGCGGCCTGTTTTGCGGCCCGCCACCTGCACAAGGTAGTTGTAGCTGAGGCCGAGGCCTAGTCCTACCAGGACGCCGAAAGCTTTATTGAGGATTCTATCGAGCCTTGTGGGTTCTTGCATACGATCATCCTGCAAAAACGATCACACTTAACTCGCTATAGAGCTCAGAAGCGCGACACAACCCACAGCGAGCCGGTCACTGTCACTAGGTCTTCAAGCAGGGCCATGTAGATGTCCGGCAGACCCAGCACTCGCACCAGCCGTTTGCGCGTCTGGTAGCCGCCGAAAGCTCCGGCAACGGCGCCGGCGGCGCCGAGCACAGCACCGAGAAAAATTCCTTGCGCGTTGCCGGCGGTGACGCACGCGCCGGTCAACGCGCCCGTAACAATGCGCGCCGTCAGACCGATGGCCGCGGTGCGGCTCGGAGTTTGCGGCAGCTTGTCGCCTACCAGCTCGACGACTGCGAGCAGCGTGAAAATCACGACGGAGGGAAGCGAGCCGATAAGAGATAGCGGGCGTTCGAGTCTCAGCCAGCCCAGGTGCGCCGCCCACGCCGTCGCCGCCGGCGCCGTGAGCGAGCGCAGCCCGGCGAAGAATCCAATGAGAAAGGCGAATAGAAGCGTCATGATGCAGTCTCCTAGTCCGCCAATTTTTCGTCGAGCGAAAACCGCGCTCCGGCGCACCGCAGGTTCAAAGATCGCAAGCCTGCGTCACGACGTTCGATCGCGAACCAGCCGGTGGGCGGCGACCGGACGTGCGATGCCTTTCAACAAGTACTCGGCGCGCATGGCGCCGGGAAAAGCCGCGCTGATCGATTTATAAGCATCTTCCGTTACCAGTACTTCCCCGGGCGCGGCTTGCCCTTGCAGCCGCGCGGCGATGTTGATCGTATCCCCGACCATGGTGTAATCGCTGCAACTGGTCGAGCCCATGTTGGTGGCGAGCGCCGCCCCGGTCGCGATCCCGATGCCCACGCCCAGGACAACTCCGCCCTCCAGCGTTACGTTGATGTGTCGCACCGCCTCCTGAATCCGAAATGCCGCCTCGACGGCGCGCAGGACGTGATCGTCGTGCTTGATCGGGACGTTGAAAAACGCCATGACCGCATCGCCCAGCAAGCGGTCGACGATTCCGTGATTCTGTCGAATAACCGCGGCGCTTGCCTTGAAGAATTCTTCCGTGATCGGCGCCAGCTTTTCGATCCCAAGCTCCTGCGTCAGGCGCGTGTATCCGCGACAGTCGGCAAAGAGCACCGTTACTTCGGAGAGACGGCCCGTCTCCCAGTGCAGCGCTCACCTGTTGCAAAGATTTGGATTCGAAGCGCTGCGCCGCACGCCGCGGAGCCACCACAGCCAACCCGTGAGCCCCGTGAAAGGCATGCCGTCCGCGAGGCACCGGGGCGACAGCGAAGAAACCGTGGACCTGGACATCTCGTTGGATAAATTCATAGCTTTAATACTCGGCCAACGCATCGTCGGGATAGCAGTACAACCACCCCGTTTCAAGTATTAAGATTGTTGACGTTGCTTGCTGTCCGCTGCTCTTACTTGCTGCGCTGGCTCTAGTGCTCCGTAGTGAGAACGGCGCGAAAACGCGCCTTGCCGCTCATCATGTGTTCGTAGGCTTCGGCTGCGCGCTCGAGCGGAAATACTTCAGTCATCGCGCGCACGCCGCTGAGCACGCTGAACGAGAGCGTATCCTGCGAATCGATGGAGTTGCCGGAGGGCCAACCCACGATCGAACGTCTTCCCAGGATCAGCGGAATCCCAGCCACTTGCAGCGGCTCAGCCGCGGCACCGAGGATGATCAATTTCCCATTCACGCCGAGACCGCCCAACGTCGCGCTCATCGCGTCGCCGCTCGTCACGGTCGCGACGACGACCTTGGCGCCGCCCAACTTCAGCAATTCCGCCGACGGATCTTGTGTTTTGCTGTCGATATAAGACCAAGCGCCGAGTTTTCTGGCCAGCGGTTCCTTGTCCATGCCCCGCGCAATGGCAACGGTCCTGAAACCCATCTTGACGGCGAACTGAATTCCCAAGTGGCCAAGGCCGCCGACGCCGAGTATGGCGACCAGATCGCCCGGCCGCGCTCCGCTGTTGCGCAGAGAATTGAACGTGGTGACTCCCGCGCACATCAGCGGCCCAGCCTCGACCGCTGAAAGTCCGTCCGGGATCAGCGCTAACGCGCCGGCCGGAGCGATCATGTATTCGGCGTAGCCGCCGTCGTAGGCGATCCCGGGAACTTGCGGCGCGACTTGGCAGGTAACGAAATCGCCGCGGCGGCAAGAATCACAGTAGCCGCAATGTCCGCCATGCCAGCCGATTCCGATACGTTGGCTTTCCTTCCATCCCGCAACGCCCGCGCCTACAGCGTCAATTGTTCCGGCGATCTCATGTCCAGGCACACGCGGGTATTGAATGCCGGGCCACGTTCCTTCCTTGGTCACGGAATCACTGTGGCAAATGCCACAAGCTCCAACCTTGAGGCGCACCGAGCCGGCGCCCGGTTCCGGAATTTTACGCTCAACAATTTCAAACGGCCCCTTCGGTCGAGTAACTTGCACGACGCGCATCGTTGACATAATGCCTCCGATCGTAAGCCTTCTTCATCTTTTTCACGTCTACGCTGCCGGTATCACCGGTACTTCGAGCAGCTCGGGTTTGCCGCCCGCGATGCGGGCGGCGGAACCGTTGATCTGTTCGTGCGGTGTGCCGAGCGCGACGGCGCTGGTTCCGTCGAGTCGCGCGATCTGCTCCGGCGAGAGAGTCAGCTCGAGGGCACCCAGCGTGCCATCGAGCTGCGCGTGCGTGCGCGGACCGAGAATCGGGATGAGACTCGTCGTCGAGCGGCGCGCTTTGTGCAGCAGCCAGGCGATGGCAACTTCGGTCGGAGACGCGCCAACTTCTTTCGCGACAGAGAGAACCGCGTCCAGGATCGCCGTCTCACGCGCCGTCTTCTCGGTATGAACGAGTACGGCGAGCCGGGTGTTCAGCCGCCCTTCGTCGCTTGAACGATATTTGCCGGTGAGAAATCCGCCACCGAGCGGCGACCACAGCGCCGCTCCCAGCCCAAGCGCCTCCGCCATCGGCAAAAGCTCGCGATCGGCGGTGCGCTCGGCAAGGCTATATTCGATCTGGATGCCGGCGATGGGCGCCCAGCCGCGCAATTCCGCCAAGAGATCAGCGCGGGAAACGCGCCAGGCGGGGAAATTGGAGAGGCCTGCGTAGTGAATCTTGCCGGCGCGCACCAGATCGTCGAAGGCGCGCACGATTTCCTCCATCGGCGTCACGCCGTCGGCGAAATGCGCCCAGTAAAGGTCGATGCGGTCGGTCTTGAGGCGCTTAAGACTTCCCTCGAGCGAGCGAACCATGTTCTTGCGGTTGTTGCCGGTGCGCGAGATTCCGTCCTTATCGCTCGTGCCCAGCGTATACTTGCTGGCGACGACGAAGTAGTCGCGATCCGCGGCGATGAATTCGCCGACCAGCTCTTCGGACTCGCCGAATTGATAGCTGTCGGCCGTGTCGATGAAGTTGCCGCCGGCTTCGGCGTAACGGTCGAACACTCTTTTCGCTTCCTCGCGCTCCGCGCCAACACCCCAGCGTGTGCCAAAGTTGCCCGCACCCAATGCCAGTTCAGATACCCGCAACCCTGTGCGCCGCCCAAAAATTTTGTAGCGCATACGTGCACTCCTTAACACATCGGAGCATTCCGATCACGCCCTGATCAACGCAGGCCGCCGGTGATGACCATCGTTTCGCCGGTGATCCAGGCGGAATCGGCCGAAGCCAGGAAGACGGCGGCGGGCGCGATGTCCTCGGCTTGGCCGATGCGGCCGAGCGGGGTTCGCGATTCAACATCTTTACGAAAATCGCTCTCCATGATTCCCGCCGCGTGGACTCCCTCGGTTTCCACCATGCCAGGATTGATGGAGTTGACGCGGATGTTGCGCGGACCCAGTTCCTTGGCCAGCGACTTCGTCACCGCATCGACGGCTGCTTTGGTGGCGCTGTAAACCGACGTATTCGCCGGAGCTGCGGTGCTCGCCACCGAGCTGATGTTGATGATGCTGCCTCCCGCCGTGCCGAAATATTTTGCCGCTTCCTTCGAAGCGAGGATCAGTCCGAGAACGTTCAGATCGAAGTGCTTGTGGAAGTGTTCTTCGGTAATTTCTTCGAGCGGAGAAAACTCGTAGATCCCGGCGTTGTTGACCAGGATATCGAGCCTGCCGAATGCCTTCTTCGCTTCCGCGAAGAGCCGTTCGATTTCGGCATGCTTGGCCACATTCGCCTGCACGGCAACCGCCTTTCCACCGCTGCTTTCGATCTCGGCGACGACGCGGTCAGCGCCATCTTTGCTCGAAGCGTAGTTGACGATCACGGCCGCGCCTTCGGCCGCCAACTGTTTGGCGATCCCCGCGCCGATTCCCTTGGATGCGCCGGTGACGATGGCGACTTTGCCCGTCAGTTTTGTTTCTGTTGCGCGCATAATCTTCTGTCCTTTCGCCTTTCAGATTGATGGTATTGTGAAAGGAGACAAGGCAAGCACGGTGCCAAGCAGCTACATCTCCTGAAGCCGGTACAAATGTTGGCAATCGCACGAGTTACAACTGCCGTTTTTAACTTCGAAGTGGTTGTGACGAAGGAAGGTCCGCCGAATTATCGGCACACGCCGAAATATCGGCGCGTTACTTGGAGCGGGTGATGCCCAGATGTTTCATGCGGGATTGGAGGGTCGTGCGCTTCATGCCGAGGCGCGCCGCCGCGCCCGCCGGGCCGCCGATGGTCCAGTTGGTTTCCTTAAGAGCGCGCAGAATATGCTCGCGCTCGGCGGCCTCGAGCGTGGTTGCGCCGTTGGAAGGCGCTGCGGCCGAAGCCTTCAATTCGGCGAGCGGAACGCGCAGCTCGGGGCCGGGCGACAGGATGACCGCGCGCTCGATAAGATTTTCCAGCTCGCGGATGTTTCCGGGCCAGTGATACTTGCCCAGAGCCGCCATGACTTCCTTCGGGACCGTGCCGATACTTTTTTTCATGAGGCGCGCGTGCTTCTGCGCGAAATACCTGACCAGCAAAGGAATGTCTTCGGGACGGTCGCGGAGCAGCGGCATCTGGATTGGAAAAACGTTCAAACGATAATAAAGATCGCTGCGAAACCGTTTTTCGGCGACCATCCCATCCAGGTCGGCATTGGTCGCCGCGATCAAGCGGACGTTTACGCGAATCGTTTTGTTGCTGCCCAGCCGCTCGAATTCCTGCTCCTGCAAAACGCGGAGCAGCTTCGGCTGCAATTCCAGCGGAATGTCGCCGACCTCGTCGAGAAACAGAGTTCCCTTGTCCGCCAGCTCGAAGCGGCCGATCTTCTGCGCGATCGCGCCGGTGAACGCGCCCCTTTCATGGCCGAACAGCTCGCTTTCGAGCAGACCCGTCGGAATCGCCGCGCAATTGACCTTGACGAACGTGTGTTCGCGGCGCGCGCTCAGGTTATGGATCGCGCGCGCGATGAGCTCTTTGCCCGTTCCCGTCTCTCCGAGAATGAGCACCGTCGAATCCGTCGGCGCGACCGTTTCGACCTGCTTCAATATCTCTTTCAGCGGGCGGCTTTCGCCCACGATCTCCTCGAAATTGCGCTCGGTTCGGATCTCGTCTTGGAGGTAGAGCTTTTCCTCGGTGAGCTTTTTCGCACGGTCCACCTCCTGTCCGAAGACGATCGCATTCTCCACGGCGATCGCTATTTGATTCGCTACATGCTGAAGCAGCTCCCCATCCTTCTCGGGAAAAATCTCCTCGCGCATGCTCGCAACGACCAAGGTGCCGAGGGGACGGCCATGAGCGATCAGCGGCAAGCAGCACGCGGATTTGAGGCCTTCGGCGATGATGCGCCGGCCGACGTCGGAACCGAACTGCTCCGCATCGCGGAACGTGATGAACACGGGCTTGCCGGATGTCAATGCCCGGCCCGTCGGGGTGCCTTCCACCGGAACCCAGAGACCTTCCTGCAAGAGCCCCTTGCTGACGGGAAAATCTAATGCGTGAATATAGAGCCGCTGCGTTGCAGCATCGTAAAGGGAAAGGCTGGCATATTCGTGTTGCATCAGCCGCCGAAGGGATGCCGAGACGGCGTTCAGCAGCTCGTGCAAGTTGAGCGCCGACACGACGGCGTTGTTGACCTCCAGCAGAAGGCTCAAGTGATCCCGCTCTTGTCTCAACTGCTCCTGTGTGGATTGAACCTGCTCAAAGTTGCGTGCGTTGTCGACGGCCACGGCCACCTGCCGGGCGACTTGCTGTAAAAATTCCACGTCGGATTCCGAGTAGGCCGCTTCGCGCGCGCTGCCGAACGCGAGCGCGCCCAATTTTCTCAGCGCCGTGGTGATCGGAAACACGCAAACAGATTTAATCCCGCGATCGCTCAGCCATTGTGTCATTTCAGGAAAGCGCGCGTCTCGTGCCAATGCCGACACGACCCAGGGCTGCTGGCTTTGCCACACCCATCCGCCCGGCGTTTCCATCGGACATTCGCCCGAGGGGCAGGCGTAATTGGGATCCGGCGCCTCGAGAACGTGGGAGCGCATGACGTTGCGCTCGGCGTCGTGAAGAATGAGATTGATAAAATCGAACTCGATCACGCGGTGCAGGCGCGGTGTGAGGTCGTGAAACAACTCTTGCAGCTCGCGGTGGGACGCGATCGATTCCGAAACTTCGAGGAGAGTCCGATAACGAAGGATCTCGGCTTGGTGGGTCGGCTGTTGGTCCAGCATGGACGGAGCATAGCACTTAGACGCGGTTTTTTTAAAGAGCCGTGGAATTGAAGACGACAAAACTCACGAGCCGGCGGAATCGATAATATATTTGAGCACGGGCTTCCAGACTCTCGGGTCGCTGTCGATGTTGCGGTGCTGGGCGCAGGGGCCGGTGAACGGGCCCCACGGATCGACGATCGGGATGTTGGTCACTTGAGTCACCGCCTGGTTCTCCGCGACGAGCTTTACCCTGCCGGGGCAGACTGCGAACGTCGAGGGAACGTAAAAGTTGAACGCTTGAATTACATTGCCGGGGACGATTTCATACGATAGAAAACCTTCCATCTGAGCCATCATCTGCACGGGAACGTTCGCTTTTTTAAGCTCGTGGACCGCGTCCGCGATCACCGCGCCACCCTGGCTGTGTCCAACGAGGTAGAGTTTGTCGCCCAGAGAATACAAATACTTGACGACATCGGCGACCACTTCTTTATCGCCTTTGATCATGAGCGTGACGCTTTCGGGAAAAAGTCGTGAGACCTCGAGTCCGAGGACGTGCATTAGCGAGTCGTGGAAGGCGATCCGAGCGAGATCTTTCTCCTCGAGCAAGTTCTGATAGGGCGGCCAGTCCTTGGGAATGAAGTATCGTGCGCGCTCCCAAGAAGGAACCTCGCCGCCGTAGACGCCGATGTAGATGATCCGGCCTTTCGCCGCCCGGCCCATCGCGGGTCGCGCGCGCAGAAACGCCAGATCGCGCGGCTCGGTGAGCGGTTTAGTTTGCGGCGGCGGTCCCGGCTCGGTCGGCTTGGGCGATGAGACCGCCGAGCATCCGGCAAAAAAAAAGAAAATGACGAGCGGCGGCAAATAAAGAGTCCTGGAATGACGTTTCGCCATGCTGTGAAATAGTTCCTACCACGACAGGTCGATTTCCGTAAGCCGGGCGCCCTTGCTTGACGGCTAGCGGGCCCGAGCCGCGCATGAACGCTGTTGCGGGCAAGTTTTCAACAACGAGTTGAGTGCAGGCATTTTACGACTGCGCCTTCAATCAGTTTGGCCTGCCAGCGCAACAAGCCCCCGCTCTCCATAATTTCATCAACGGTCCGCGGCCGGCTCCGGGCGATCGCTTCGAGCGCGGCTCTAGGCGCCAAAGTCGCCGCTGCGATCTCCAGCTCCTTGGCGATGCGCGCGCATTCGGCGCGCAACGCGTTGATCCGCTCGATGACATCGGCGGGTAGAGCATCGGGACGTTCGACGCTTCTACGTTCTGGCCATTGTGCCGGTTCCATTCCAGCCACCCGCGCGATCGCTTCCTCAAGCGTCCGCAGCAGAGTGTCGCGGATGTTGCGCGGCAATTTAGGTCCTTGTTGTAAGGGCACGGCCGGATGGGAATCCAACCATTCGACGAGGTCCAGTATTTGTTGATTGCCGAAAATTTTGAATGACGGCATATTCGCGCGCCTGGCGTGCTGATCGCGCCAGTGCCAAAGCTCTCGCAGATAGGCCAGTTGTCGGCGCGTCAGCCGCCCGGATCCTTTGATGCGCCACGTTTGATCCTGATCGCGTAAACGATCGCGTCCGGTCGACTCCACCATCGCGCGGCAACTTTCCTTGTGCCAGGCCATCCGACCGCGCTCGCTCAGCTCGCGCTCCAGACGCTCCGCGAGCGGTTGGAGGAAACGGGTGTCGTTGATCGCGTAGCTGAGCTGCTTTTCACTCAGCGGCCGACGCGACCAGTCGGATTTCTGCTCTGATTTCTGCCCTTCTTTTTCCATCGTGATAGCGAAGCAGCGCTCGATCAGGGCGGTGAGGCCAATCTGCTCGATCCCGAGCACTTGCGCCGCAATCATGGTGTCGAAAATTTCACCGCGCGGCCTGAAGCCGATAGAGGCTCGCAACATGCGCAGGTCGTAATCGCCGCCATGCAGAATGAGCGGCTTCTCGGCCAGAGCTTCCGAGAATCCGCTCAGGTCCAAATCGGAAAGAGGGTCGACGAGGTAGTGCTCACCTTCGAGCGACAGTTGGATCAAACAAACCTTTTCAAAATAGTTGTGCAGACTGTCCGCCTCGGTGTCCAGCGCGACCGTCTCGGCCATGCCGATGCGCCGGATCAGCGATTCCATCGCGGCGGATTCCCGGACGTAAACGTATTCCGCGAATTCCGGCTCGTTCAACGATTCGATCTCCTTCATCAGGCCTAAGCCATTTACTTTAAATGTACCGGAAATGCAGGTTCAATCTAAACGGCTAAAGGTTGGGTAACTATGGGAAGAACCAACGTAGCGCGGACGCCTTGGTCCGGCCGATTCTCCAGCTTGACGTCGCCCTTGTGCAGGACCGCTATCTCTTTCACGATATTCAGTCCGAGGCCGGTGCTCTTTTTCCCGCTGCCGGGGCGCTGGAGCGAAAAAAATTTGTCGAAGACTTTCTCCAGGGCGAAATCGGGAATGCCGGTGCCGCGATCTTCGACGATGAATTTGAGCTTCTTGTCTTCGATCTCGCCCGTGAGCTCGATCGCGCCGGCGGCGGAACTGAAGTCGATGGCGTTTTGAATCAGATTGGAAAGCGCTTGAAAGAGCAAAAATTTATCCGCGCGCACCACCACGTCTTCCGGAACGCGATCCACCAGACTGACATTTTTCTGCGACAGCATGGGCCGCTTGCTCTCGATCACGGCTTTAAGCACGGAAGAAAACGAAAGCGCTTCCATGTGCTCGAGCATCTTCTGGTTCTCCAGAGCGGAGAGCTCGAGCATCCGATCCACCATTTCCTGAATACGATTGGTCTCGTGTCGGATGTTGGATAGAAACCGCGCTTGCTGCTCCGGCGGCATTTTTTCTTCCAGCAGCTCGGCCGCTCCGCGGATCGCCGATAGAGGGCTTTTCACTTCGTGCGTGAGGTTCTGGACATACTGCTCGACATATTTCTTTCCTTCGAGGGTTTCCTGCATTTTCGCAAACGCATCGCCCATCTCGCCGATTTCACTCCGATCCAGTTCGGGGAACTTCGCCCGTTTCCCCCGGCGGATATCGTCGGCGTAGCGCGTCAGTCGCGCGATCGGTCGAGTGATCCATATAGAGGCGAGATAGCTGAGAAGAATGGCGGCGAGGCCGGCGATGGCGACGACTTTGATAATTTGAGGCTTCGCGCTCTTTAAGAAATTGTTGATGTTGGTCGTCGGTTTGGCCACCGTCAAAACGCCGGTGACCGCCCCATTGACCACCACCGGCGCTGCGACATACAGCACCTTGGTCCCTTGATCGTGGGGATTCGCCACTGTGGTTCGAGAACCGTACTTTCCTTCGAGAGTCAAACGAACGTCTTGCCAGTCGCTATAGTCGGCGCCGACGTTTTGCCGGTCTTCCGAATCGAATACGATCTTGCCGGAGGCATCGGTGATGTAGATCCTCATATCCACGTCGGTCTTCACCAGATTGTAGATCTTCGCGGACAATGACCGGGACCGAACGTTTTCAAACGCCCAGTACCACCTTTCACGGTCAAATGTTTTTCCTTCCATTTCGCGTCCGACAATGGCCGCCAGAATATTGGCCTGATCCACCAGCGGTTCTTCGACGCCCTCGAGATAGCGTATGCGGAGATTATCGAAAAACCAACGGCCGGGATAGGAAAAGCAAACACCCAATATGACAAGGGAACTGAGAAAGATACGGGTTCCCAATCTCACAGGTCCTCTTTCAACGAGTACCCGATCCCCCGGTGCGTGATAATAGGATCTATCTCGGGTTTTATGGCTTTGAGCTTTGCACGGATCATTTTGACATGGGCGTCCACGGTTCGATCCATACTGGCTTCGGGCGCCTCCCAGGCGAGGTCCATGAGTTGATCGCGAGAAAGCACATGGCCGGGACGGAGAACGAGAACCTTTAACAAGTTATATTCATAGCGCGATAATTCCGCGGTTGTGCCGAAATAGGAGATTCGCCGCTTCGATTCGTCGATCTCGAAAGCCTTGCGGACGGGCTTTGCCACGCTTGGTTTTTGCGTGCGCCTGAGCACGGCCTTGATCCGGGCGGAAAGTTCCCTGGGACTGAAAGGCTTGACCACATAGTCGTCGGCGCCGATCTCGAGCCCTACGACCCGGTCGATTTCGCCCGTTCTAGCGGTCAGAAAGATAATCGGAAGGGCGTGTGTTTTGCGGATCTCTTTGCACAATTCCACACCGTTGATATCCGGAAGTCCGATGTCGAGGACAATGAGATCCACCGATTTCTCCTCCAGCAAGGAATGAACCGGCGTTCCCGAGGAGAGACAATGGGTCTCGAACCCATCGGTCTCCAACGCGTACTGAATAGTTTCAGAGATGGCCGGCTCGTCTTCTACGATAAGAATCTTTGCTTTCTTGCCTTTCATGCCCGTTTATTTTCAAACGGTCGATGCTTTTCCACCCCCATTGCATCAACAAGAGGAAGGCCAAGACGGCGACGCAGCCGGCGATAACCATTCCGCCGTGTTCGGCAAAGCGCGCTCCATCTTTGGCAACCGCCCCGTTGAGCAAGGGAATCGCGAGAGTGATGAGGCCGTACCAAAACAAGGGGGCCAGCCCCGCTGACGCCCGACTGAGGGAATCGACCCCCACGTGATCCTTTTCAATACCTTCTCTCTGTGCTCTCTGTATAAGACGCCGTACGGCCGCGATTATTCTATAAAACAGGCACAGGAAAAAGAAATAAGTGATGACGCCTTCAAGGCGGTGCATCCTCGGCTGCGTGAGCCAGCCGGAATAGATGTCCGCATCATAAGAATAGATCGAGATAATGATTCGAACGGCGTTGATAAAAACCGTCAGGCCATAGGCACTGACCAGGGCGCCTGCGAACCATAACCATTTCAGTCTTTTATGTTGGATATGATGGACGCCGGAAAACACCGCCATACAAGAGGCGATAATGAGGAAATTCACGCCGGCACACGCGGGCGCAATGTTGATCCGGCGCGAATAGTTGACGAATCCCATATGGGCTTCTTCTTCAAATGGGATTCCGCTGATCCGCTCGACCAGCCCCGCGGTAGGCCGCAAAATCCAGGCAAGGTCTTCACTGCCGGCTTCGCTGTAGTGATGTTTGAGACCGACGGCGACAAATAAGGTGAGCAATAGAATGATCCCATTGTCCGAAATGAACGCCCTATTCATGGTTCTCACCGTGCCATCGCTCACCGCTCTCTGAGACCGTACGGCCCGCCCGCCATTTTTTATAGACCAAGCCCGCGGACAGCATCACGGCAGCCATGGCCAACAGCAGCCCCAATTCGGGCTCCGGAACCGAAACAGTTCCACTCAAGGCCAGATTGGATACGTGCAGCGGTAAGGGAAGCGGTTGGTCCACCTCCTCGCTGTCACCCGGATTACGAAAAACCTCGCTTACGGCAATGAATGAGGTATGGGCGGTCAACAGATTGTACGTGAGTCCGAGGCTCACGATTTCGGCCTTGTTGTCGGATTTTTCGTTAAAGCTAAAATCGGATAGGCGGCCGATTCGGGTACGCGCCCACAGATAGCGCAACGCGTCGTTGGTCTCGCGAGGTTGGGTTTCCGCTACATGGAAGGTTTGCGCGTATTCTCTATTCCCCGCGGTTCCGCTGACTTTAATGATCCCTTGTCCAGCTCCGCGCCACTTGCCGAAAACGATCACCGGGCGATCGGCGAAAAGGTCGTGGATGCCGACCGGCTCGATGTCATACGCCCCAAACCCCGCATAAGAAACGCCAATATGCGTTAGCACCGGGGATTGGACGTACTCGCGAAATTTTTCCGCGGCCGAGGGCGCCTCGGACGGATCGGTGACGACAAAAGACTCCGCCTGACCTGCTTTCGCGATGCCTTCGATCAGGTACCGGTTGACGCTGCCGCCGATGCCGAACGCGAATACGTTCGCTTGCTGAAGGTTGTTTTGAATCTCCTCGAAGACCTCTTTTTCCACCGCTACGTATCCGTCGGTGATGATGATCAGAGTCCGAGAGTAGGCTTCGTCGCGGGGCAGTGAAAACCCTCTTCGCACGGCGGCTAACAGCTCCGTCCCGCCGCCACCCCGCTGTTCCTCGATGATCTGAATCGCCCGGCGGACGTTCCCGTCGCTGGCAGACACGGACCGTGGAGCCATCAGGCGCGAACCGCCCGAGAAAAGGATCACGTTGAATTTATCGGTCGGCCGTAAGTTGCCGATCAGGTCTTTCACCAACTCCTTCGCCGTGTTCAGCGGAAAGCCGTTCATGGATCCCGAGACATCGACCACAAAGATGAATTCTCGGGGTGGAATATCTTGCAGCCGGACTCGTTCAGGAGGTTGGACCATCAGCAGGAAAAACTTTTCATCTTGGCCATCAAAAAGCATGAGTCCCGACTGGATGCCTTCCCCGACCAGACGGTAGTTCAAGATATAGTCCCGATTTCCGCTGAACGTTTCGGCATCCTTCAAGGCGACTGTCACGACCGAGTCGCCTTCCTGAAAAACGTCGGTTTCATGGGAGGCACAGGCGATCTCCTGCAGCGCCATACCCGTTGAAACTCTGGCCGTGATGTTGAATTTCGTATCGGGGCTGCCGCCTTCGGGCAGATACGGACTCTTGATCCATCGGTCGGTCTCCGGCGCATCAGCTTCCGATCGATTCGAGTAACGGGGCCCGACGACGGTCGGGTAGACGAACTCGTAGGCGCCGTCTGTCGGGACGAGCAATTCGGTGTAACGCAGCTCGATGTCGATGGTATCGCCCGGCATGATATTGGCGACATTCATGCTGAATACATTCGACCGCTGTTGCTTGAGCAAAGAAGCGCTTTTGCCCTCTGTTTTGGCCTCGTCGAATTGTTTTTGCGCCGCCTCTCGTTCCTTAATCTTGGCGGTAATGACCTGCCCGCCGATGGTGAGCTTCATGCCGTGAACCGCAGCGCGCGTGGACGCCGGGAAGATATAGCGCGCGCTGATGGGGCGCATCCCATCGTTGGAATACGTTTGTTTGACCAAGACGTCGGCTATCACCCCGCTGATATTGACCTCGACGTTGGTTTGCTTCAGGGGAAACCGATCCACCGCCGGATCCCCGTTGTCGATAAAAAAATAGGGAGACAGTGTGCGGTTATCTCCTGTCTCCGCATACAGGCCGGTTGCCGAGATCGCCAAAGCGATGCTGAAGAACAACCACAGCCGCCATCCGGATATCTTGAACATAGTGACCTCCTTGCGCGATTTTCACGAAAGGTAGGGTCGCAGTTCGAAAAGAGGATGAAAGAAGGCAGAAAAATCAGTGAAAAGTAAAAAACATTAGCGCTGGAAAGGTCGGCCGGGCAAAAACCGCCAAGCGTACCTTAATAGGGTGATCGGAAAGACTAAGACTGGCGCGCGAAAATGGGGGAAAGATGGAATCAGATACCGACGGGAATGTCCGGTCGATCAATCACGGCTCGACGGGCGCACAAGCGGCGCTAGACGCCAGCGGCCGTAGGCGACGAAGGCCGCGAGGATTCCAACCACCAGCGGGATCAGCGCCATGACGACAGCGCCCATCATCAGCGTGATCACCGTCGCGCCGATCATGATGATCATGAGCCCGGCCGCGGCGAGCGGCGTCAGGCCCGGGCGAATGCCGAGCAGCCCGGGGAGTATCAGGCTGATCGCGCCGAGTACCTCGCACACGGCGATGAACCGCAGGAACCAGCCCGGCAGCGGTATCGGCATCTGCTTCGTCATCTCTTCGATCGGCAGGACCAGTTTGATTCCGCCGGCCCACAGAAAAAGCAGCGCGAGCAGCGCCTGAATGATCCACAGCACAAAATTCATAATCAACCTCCTCCGTCTTCCCGCCGCAGCGGTTACTTTGTGCTCGCCGCCTCGGCGGCCGACTTCATTTGCCTGAGACCCTTCTCGAAATCGTCGCCGATCATTTTGTCCATGTTCATGAACAGGCCGAACGCCTTCGCCATAAAATTCTTTTCGCCGGCCATGCTCCACGTGACCGCCGTTTGATTGCCCTGGGGCTTGAACGTGAACTCGGTGTCGGCGGTGGACGCGAACGGCTTCAGGAATTCGAGCTTGATCCTGACGAGCTCGTTCGGGCGGCTCTCCGTCAAGGTCATGCGTCCTTCGCCTACCTGGTCGTTGCCGGCCCACGTGTAAATCGCGCCGGTGCCTGCCGGCGCGCCTGCGTGGGTTTTTTTCATCGCTGGATCGATCTTGGCCCACGGGGACCACGCGTCCCAGTTGTGGAAATCGTTCACCTGCGCGAACACCACCGTCGCCGGAGCCGCGATCGTGGCGCTCCGCGCGACGCGATACTCGGACGGTTGCAGCGCCACGACGACAACAAACGCGACGACGATGACAATGAGACCGATGAGGATTTTTTTTAGCATGGATTCACCTCCCCCACAGTAAGTCAGTGAATTGCAGGCTGCTCAAAAAGACTCAGAGGCAAGGCGCGCGACAAATCGACGAGCGCAGGCGTACTCTTCAGTACGTCGAGCGAGGCGATTTGAGCGCAACGAAGCATATGAGCTTTTTCAGCAGCCTGCCCTAGCCGCCGGCGATGGCGCCGACAATCATAAATGGCTCGGCGCCCTTCGCCACCGCGTCGGGCAGCGGCGCGTCCGGCGATTCGTGAGACAGATCCTCCCCGCAGGCGAAGAATCGTACGAACGCGCGGCGCTTTTGCGTGACGTGGTCGCGGATCGTCCCTTGCAGCATCGGATAGCGCGCCTCGAGCGCGTCGAGGACCGCGCGCTGCGTGACCTGACCCGCGACATCGAGCTTGAGGTCTAGCTTCACTTCGCCGTCGACTTGCGCGAGCTTCCTGAGATGCGCGGGGAGCGTGACTCGTATCATGGCAAGGTTTGGACCTCGACAGACACCACGGCCGGAAGATCGCGGACGATGGCTCTCCAATTATCGCCGCCATCTGGTGATATATACACCTGCCCGCCGGTGGTGCCGAAGTAGACGCCGCACTTATCGAGCGAGTCGACCGCCATCGCGTCGCGCAGGACATTGACGTAGCAGTCGCGCTGTGGCAGGCCTTTCGTGAGCGCCTCCCACTCGTTGCCGCCGGTCCGGCTGCGATACACGCGCAGCTTGCCGTCGGGCGGAAAATGCTCCGCGTCGCTCTTGATCGGCACGACGTAGACGGTTTCCGGCTCGTGCGCGTGCACGTCGATCGGGAAGCCGAAGTCGGTCGGCAAGTTGCCGCTGATCTCGCGCCACGACTCGCCGCCGTCGTCGCTGCGCAAGACGTCCCAATGCTTCTGCATGAACAAAACGTTCGGACGCGACCGGTGCATCGCGATGCGGTGAACGCAGTGGCCGACCTCGGCCGTCGGATCGGGAATGTAGAGCGAGTGCAGGCCGCGGTTGATCGGCTTCCAGGTCTTGCCGGCGTCGTCGGTGCGGAACGCGCCGGCAGCCGAGATGGCGATGAAGATTCGATTCGGGTCGCGCGGATCAAGAAGGATCGTGTGCAGGCACATCCCGCCCGCTCCGGGTTGCCATTTGGGCCCGGTTCCGTGGCCGCGCAATCCTGCGAGCTCGTGCCAGCTCTTGCCGCCATCGGTCGAGCGGAACAAGGCGGCGTCTTCCACCCCGGCGTACACCGTGTCCGCATCCTTCAGCGATGGTTCGAGATGCCAGACGCGCTTGAACTCCCACGGGTGCGGCGTGCCGTCGTACCACTGGTGTGTCGTGAGAGGCTTGCCGGTTTCAGGCGACGTGTCGTAAACGAACTTGTTGCTCTCGGCTTTGGGCATGCCCTCCGGGGTGGTGGTGGGTTCGCCGGCGGGTGTGCCGGGTTGGTGCCAGGTCTTGCCGCCGTCATCCGAGCGTTGAATGATCTGCCCGAACCAGCCGCTCGACTGCGACGCATATATGCGATTCGGATCGGCGGGCGATCCCTTCAAGTGGTAGATCTCCCAGCCCGCGAAGTGAGGGCCGCTGACATTCCACTTCTCACGTTTCGCGTCCGACTCTATGATGAACGCGCCCTTGCGCGTGCCGACCAGTACTCGTACTTGGCTCATATTTTACTCCTTTTCACCCCCTCTCAATCTCCCCCTTGCTAAGGGGGAGACGAAGAGGGGGTCTGGCTTCTGCGGTAACCGAAAAGATTCTCGACGCTTCATTAGCTCCATACTACTCACCCCGGCAGCCCCGGAATCTCGATCACGGGCCGAATTTCGACGGTGCCTTTCTCCGCAGCGGGAATTCTCGCGGCGACGTTCATCGCGGCGTCGAGGTCCTTGGCGTCGATCAGGAAATAGCCGCCGAGCTGTTCGCGCGTCTCCGCGAACGGGCCATCCGTCACGAGCCGTTTGCCTTCACGCACGCGCACACTGGTCGCCATCGCGACCGGCTGCAGCGGGTTCGCGCTCAGATATTGCCCGTTAGCCGTCAGATCGTGCGCAAGCTGCGTCGAGTCTTGGTAACACTGCTCCCGCTCGCTCTCACTCATGGCACTCTCATTCATGTAGATCAGCAGTATGTATTTCATCTCTTGCCTCCGCAGGCCGGCCATAAAGGCCCATATACTTCGTTGCGCTCGGCCCGCTTCGCGTCAACGTACTGAAGAGTACGCCTCCGCTCACGGACCTTCGCGCGCCTCGTCTCCGGACCTTTCTGACCGGCCTGAAAATATTCTTTTTCTCCTCTATCAAGTCGAACGCAGACCGTCATCGTTGTTCGTACGCTTGCTTCAAAGTTTTTATGTCGAGTTTTTTCATTTGAAGCAATGCCTTCATGACACTTTCCGATTTCTTGGCGTCCTTGTCTTGCAACATCTTGCCTAAAACAGTTGGAACGATTTGCCATGACAAACCGTATTTGTCTTTAAGCCAGCCGCACTGTTGTGCCTTCTTATCGCCGCCTTCGGAAAGTTTCGCCCAATAATAGTCTACTTCTTCTTGAGACTCGCAACCGACGTGGAACGATACAGCCTCATTGAATTTGAACATCGGGCCGCCGTTGAGTGCCGTAAACGCCTGCCCATCGAGTTCGAATTCCATAGTCAACACTGTCCCCGCGGGCTTTCCGTGGATTTCATATCCCGCTTCTCCATATCGCGATATATTGCCGATCTTTGAGTTCTTAAAAATGGCGGTATAGAAATTCACCGCCTCCTCGGCGTTACTATCGAACCACAAGCATGGGGTGATTTTTTGCATATAGCTATACTCCCTCCGTTGGGATCCGCTCGGCCTCAGCTTCATGCGCCACCGCCAGCGACAGAGAAAAGCCCTGGAAACTCGTCTGCCCCGTACAACGTCCGTCGGATGCCATCACCGTCGTCTCGCCGACGCGCAGGCTAACATGCATGATTTTCTTCTCGGAGCCAGGTGGGAGCATGCCCGGCGGGTGCGGTTCTGGGCTCTCTTTGAAGCGCATGAGCATCAAGACCTCGGCGCCCAGCGCCTTCTTGTAGAACTCGACCGCCTCTTCGCAACGGCCGTTGAAAAACAGATAAGGTTCGATTCGCATGATTTCCTCCTCCGATGGTTTTGCTTCCGTGAGGGGGACAGTCCCTTTTCTTTAGAGGGACTGTCCGGGTGGCCCCAGGCGGTTGCCCGCCCGAGGCTCCCACAGACCCGTACGTGCATTTTTGATGCATACGGTTCCTCGGATCATGGTCTCGCTGCGCGAGAATCGCGCACCCTATGCCGAGCAAACTTCGACTGTTT